>NZ_JBHVIV010000039.1:0-77407 GCF_042799475.1 Kitasatospora sp. NPDC057692
GGCACTACGCCGTGCAGGCCGTCGCCCACATGCACAACCTCGCCCGAACGACCTGAACCAGCAGGTCAGAACCCACACCGACCCGCATGCCCCCGGACATCCGCGACAGGCCCTAGCACTGCTGCGCGCTCCCGGAGCCGAGGAGCGGCTCGCCCGGGGCGTCAGGGGCGCTCGCCGGCTCGGCGGGGCGGGTGCTCCGGAACTCGTCGACGGCGGTGTAGTCGTGCTTCGCACTGGGCCAGAGGAAGGTGATCTGGTCCAGCGCGTCCAGGGGCCTGGCGTCGATCAGGGCGAAGACCGCCAGCCGGGTGCCGTCGGTCGTCTCGTCGCGGACGGGCCGGTACCGGTTGCCGGCCGTGTCCCGCACGGTGATGGGGCCGGGGCCGGCTCCGGCGAGGACCAGGGTGACGATCAGGGTGTCGCCCCTGGCGACCGGGCTCCTGACCGGCAGCGACTCCCCGGTGGTGGCGGCCGCGTCGAGCGGGGCGGCGGCCAGGTTGTCGCTGATCCGGCCGAGGAAACCGCACGGGCCCGGCGGCTCGGCCCCGACCGGGCGGGTCGGCCGGTCGCCGGCGGCGGCGCCGCTCTCACCGGTGACCGGGGCGGCGGACAGGAGCACGGCCAGCAGGGCGGCGAGCAGACCGCCGGCCGACAGGACGGGCCGTACGGGGCGCCGACGGGCGGATCGGCGGCGTCCCGTCCGGTCCGGTTCCCGCGGCGGCTGCGGCGGACGCGGCGGACGCAGCGGCTGCGGCGGACGCGGTGCCGGCTCGGATGCCGGAGGCTGCGGCGGCCGCGGCGGACGCGGTGCCGGCTCGGATGCCGGAGGCTCGGCAGCGGCGGGCGGGCGCGGGGCCGGCGGCTCGGCCGACTGCTCCCGCACCTGGATGCGCTGCCAGGCGCATCGCCAGCGCGCGAGCTCCTCAGCGGGCACGCCGCAGGCGGTCGCGAGCGCCAGCACCCGGTCCAGGGGCGGCAGCCTGGTGCGCCGAGGGCTCATGTCGCCCGAGAGGGTGCTGCGCGGAAGGCCGGTACGGCGCTCCAGTTCGCGCAGCGACGGATTGCCGGACCACGCCTTGACCGCCCGGAGCCGGCGGACGAACTCCTGCGGTGTGGTCGCTCCGCCCGGATCGGGCCTGGTCGCCGCAGCCCGCTCCGGTAACCGGTCCGGTTCCCTGCTCAGGTCTCGCTCGGTCATGTGCCCCCCTGGAGTGATCGGTTCGATCGGCCGATCGCGGCGCCGCATGCGCCGGGGACCATCCTGGCCAACACCAACTGATCACTCCATGGCGTTCGCTTGGCGTTCTATCATGACCTATTGTCAGGGGCCCGTCAGGGCCGTGGGCCGGGGGTCACCGACGGGGGACGCGTTGCTGGGGGACTTCGGAACGCTACTGCGCCAGTACCGGTACGCGACCGGGTGGACGCAGGAGGAGCTCGCGGAACGGTCGGGCATCTCGGCGCACGCGATCAGCGTGCTGGAGTCGGGACGGCGGCGGCCCCGGCTGTCCTCGGTGGCGCGGCTGGCCACGGCCCTGGGGCTGGAGGCGGCCGACCGCGACCGGCTGCTCTCCGCGGCGCGCGGGGAGCCGGAGCCGCCGCCCGGCGCGGAGCCGGTCGACCAGGTGGTGCCCCGGCTGCTGCCGTACGCCGTCCCGGACTTCACCGGACGGCGCGAGGAGGTGGACCGGCTGCTCGCCCTGGCCGCCGGAACGGGCGGCGCCCGGGCCCGTCCGCTGGTGATCTCGGCCATCGACGGCATGGCCGGTGTCGGCAAGACCGCCCTGGCCGTCCATGTCGCGCACGCCCTCGCCGGCCGGTTCCCCGACGGGCAGCTCTTCGTCGACCTGCGCGGCTTCACCCCGGGCCAGCGGCCGCTCGCACCGGGCGCGGCGCTGGCGAGTCTGCTCCGGGCGGCCGGTGTCAGCGAGAGCGCGCTGCCGCCGCACACCGAGGAGCGCGCCCGGCTGTGGCGCAGCCGGGCGGCGGGCAGGCGGTACCTGGTGGTGCTGGACAACGCCGTCGACGCCGAGCAGGTCCGCCCGTTGATCCCCGGCGGCCCGCGCTGCCTGGTGCTGGTGACGTCCCGGCGGCGCATGCCCGCGCTGGACGGGGCGGTCGGCGTGCCGCTGGACGTGCTGAGCCACGACGAGGCCGTGGAGCTGTTCGCCCGGGTCGCCGGACCGGAGCGGGTCGCGGGCCACGCCGCCACCGTGGACGAGATCGTCGCGCAGTGCGGACGGCTGCCGCTGGCGCTGCGGATCGCCGCCGCCCGGCTGGCGCACCATCCCGCCTGGACGCCGGTCGAGCTGCTGCAGCGGATCCGGCGTCCGCAGCGGTTATTGACCGAGCTCTCCAACCAGGACCAGAGCGTCGCGGCGGCCTTCGTGGAGTCCTACCACTCCCTCACCGCGGCGCAGCGGCGCGCGTTCCGGCTGGCCGCGCTGCACCCCGGTGAGGACGTCACGCCGCATGCCCTCGCCGCCCTGGCCGACGCACCGCTGGACGAGGCCGAGGAACTCCTGGAGGCGCTGCACCAGCACCACCTGCTGATCGAGCACAGGGCCTTCCGGTACACCTTCCACGACCTGCTGCGCACCTTCGCCGGTGAACTGCTCGCCCGGGACGCGCCCACCCCCCTCCCGCGGGCCGCGCTCGTCCGGCTGTTCGACCACTACCGCCACACCGCCGCCTCGGCGATGGACCTGCTGGCCCCGCTGGAGCGGCATCACCGGCCGCAGCCGCCCACACCGCCCGGCGGCGCCCCCCTGGTGTTCACCGACGGGGCGGAGGCGGCGGACTGGCTGGCCCTGGAGCACGCCAACCTGCTGGCCCTCACCCGCCACGCCGCCGACGCCGAGCTGCCGGAGTACGCGGCCGACCTGCCGGCGATCCTCTGGCGCCACCTCAAGCGCCACCTGCCCGCCCACGAGGCCCTCGGCCTGGGGGTCCGCGCCCTGCGGGCCACCCGGCGGCTCGGCGACCCGGCCGGCGAGGCGGCCGCGTTACGGCATCTCGGGCTGGTCCATTACCAGTTGGGCGACTTCCCGCAGGCGCTCGACCTCCTCCACCAGGCCCTGGAGATCCGGCGGCGGAGCGGGGACCGCGGCGGCGAGGCCCATGTCCTGGCCAATCTGGGCCTCACCCTGACCCGGACGGGGCGCCTGGAGGAGGCCCTCGACCACCTGCGGCGGGCACTGTCGCTCAGCCGGGAGATCCCCGAGCCGGCGGTCGAGACGATCGCCCTGACCAATCTGGGGCCCACGCTGACCAGGCTCGGCCGGCTGCCGGAGGCCCTGGAGCTGCACCGCGAGGCGCTGGAGTTCCACCGGCGCAGAGGCAACCGCCTCGGCCAGGCCATCGCGCTCAACCAGCTGGGCGAGCACCAGCAGCGGCTGCAGCTGCACCTGGAGGCCCTCGACCTGTACCAGGAGGCCCTGGAGCTGCACCGGGACCTCGGTGACACCTTCGGTCAGGCCGAGTCGCACACCCTGCTCGGCGACGCCCTGCTGGCCCTGGACGCTCCGGCGAGCGCCCTCGGGCACTACCGGGCCGCGATCGAGTACCTGCCGCACACCGGTGAGCGGTACAACCTCGGCCGCATCCACGTCGGGCTGGCGCGCACGCACCAGCGCCTGGGCGAGCCCGACACCGCCCGGAGGCACGCCGAACAGGCGGTCGAGATCCACACCTCGCTGAACGTCCCGGAGGCGGAGGAGGCGCGGGCCCTGCTCGACTCCCTGGCGGAGTGACCCGGACGGCCTCGCGGGGCGTCCGCCACGGCCCCGGGCCGCCGGAGTCCCCCGTACTCCGGCGGCTCGGGACCGTGCTCAGGCGGGCGGGGCCGTGCTCAGGCGGGCGGGGCCGCCGCGGGGGCCCGCTCCCGCCACGCTCGGCGCGCCCCGGTCAGTTGATCGGGCCGCAGGCCCAGGTGTTGTTGTTGGCCGTGTCGATCAGACACGCCTCCAGGCTCTGGCCCGGCCCGTCGTACCACCATTGGGACGGGTTGCTGCTGGGGGTCGCGCCGGCGGCGCCCAGCCATTTCCAGGCGTTCCGGTCGAGGAACAGGGCGAGGGGAAGGAAGGCGACGGGCGCCCGGCGGGGCGAGGCGGCTGTGGACGGCGAGCGCCGGCGCGGTGCCGAGGAGGAAGGGCAGGGTCACGCTGGCGTGGCTGATCGGCAGGGCCTGGCGGGTGCGGCGGTGGAGGTGGGTGAGGTCGTGGTCGAGGGCGACGAGGAAGACGAAGGTGGCGACGCCGAGCTGGGCCGGCGGGGCGAGTTGAGCGGTGACGGGCGGGCGGCAGGACGGCGTGAACACCGCGCCCGGTCACCCCTCGACCTCCCGGTACAGACGCGTCCTGAACACCCCGGACAGGCCCGTGCTGACCGTCGCCGCGACGGCTGTCAGCAGGCCGGCGCACGCAACGGCGAGGACGGCCGTCAGGTGGCCGTCGGAACTCAGCCCCAGGACGAGGATCGTGAGCACCGGCGCGGTCGCCACCAGGCCGGGCAGCGAGATCCAGATCGAGCCCCGGACGATCCGCCAGCCGTCGCTGCCGCAGAGCTGCCGGGCGCGACGCATCGCGTCACGCACGCCGAGGCCGTCGATCATCATCGCAGGCAGCGTCAGGTAGGTCACCACGACCCAGCCGATCCCGAACAGCCGCTCCAGCAGCGGCCCGACCAGCGGCACCCGGTCCAGCAGCGACCCGACCGACACCGCCACGATCCCGACCAGGGCCCACAGGGCGATCACCGGCAGCCGCCCGGCGGCCGCGGCACAACTGCGGCCGATCCTCACGGGCCGCCCCTGCAACGCCTGGTCCGCGGCCAGGATCAGGACGGCGTTGGCGTACGTCCCGACCAGCGTCGCCACGACGACCCCGACGACGGCGAGCGCGACGCCCGCCGCGCCGGCGCCGTCCTCCGACCAGAGCCCGGACCCGACCACGACCAGCGCCCCGACCATCGCCGCCGGCACCACCCAGGCGCCGCCGGCCAGCAGCAGCAGACGCTTGTGCTCCCGCAGCACACGTGCGGATGCCCTGACGGGCCTGTTCCTACTCAATCGCCCCACCCTCGCCCACCGGTTCCCTGCTCACTCCCAGGGGTTGGTCCCCGACTCCCATCCCGCCTCTTCGTCCCGGTCGTGCAGGAACCGCGGTTGGGCGACATCACGGAGCGAGGTGTCGCTGATCGGCCACTCGTCGAAGTCGTCGTACACCGACCGGAGCAGGAACTCGACCATGCCGTACGGGAAGACGGACCAGGCGGCCTCCATGCGCGAGTACACGGCGACCGGCCACCGGTCCGGGTCCGGGTCCGGGTCGGCCGTGATCCACGCGAGCGTGTCGGCCGCGGCGCCTTCGACTGCACGGGCACCGCCCCGGGAGAGCTCGAAGGCGCCCTGGCCTTCCGCAAACTCCTCACCCGCTTCCCCTCCCTGCGCCTCGCCACCCCACCCCGAACCTGCGCACCGTCCTCCGCGGCTGCACCCGCGTCCCGGTCACCCTCGGCCCGACGGGCGGCACCGGATCCTGACGCATCGCCAGGCAGGGTACTCCCGCAGCGAGTCAGCGTGCGGCCACCCGCGGTCGGAGCGCACCGACCTGCTCGGCTACCTGGGCTGCCGCGTCGGGCCCGTTCAGCAGGATCATGCCGGCCGGTGCGCCGGCCAACGCGGAGTCCACTGCGGTGATCCGCAATGAGGGTACAGCGGAGGCGAGGGTCGGCCCCGCCTGACCGAACGGCGTTCCAACGGTGACGATCATGTCGCAGCGCTGAGTGACCAGCCCGGCAAGGTACGGCGCCGCCTGTTCCGCTCCGGTGACGGGTGTGATCATCTGCTGGACGCTGGTGTCATGCTGCCGTCCGGCGGTCTGCATCGCCGCCCAGACCGCGGCAACGGCACCGCTACCCGTGGCCGTGGCGGTGTCGGCAGCCAGGCAGGCGGTCGCGCGCCCGGAGACGTCGTTCACCGCCACTGCCAGCCGGGAATCCCGGTCTCCGGGCTCGCGAAGGACGAGCAGGCCGGAGACGGCCAGTCCGATTGCGAGACAGCTGCCCGCAGCGGTGAGCAGTCGGCGACGGCCGCGGAGGCGCGAGCGGACGGACATATACGGGACCTTCCATGAGAGTGTGCGCGCGGCCGGGACGGGTCAACGCCGACGGCCACCGGGGGCTTTCCGCGGTCGATCGCCCCGCTGACCGGGCCGGCCCACCACGACGGTGGCCGAGGCGGACTTCCCGAGTGTCCCCCCGGCCGCGCGGTGACGCCGACGCCAGGCGATTCCGGTGGCCCCGGCGGCCAGGACCGATACGGCGACGGCACCGGCGGGCAGGACGGGAAATCCGGATTCCGACGGTTCTTCCGCCATCGGCCGGAGCAGCGGATTGTCGCGCTCTTCCGGGTCGTTCACGACCGTGAGCGCGGCAAGCGGGTCCAGTCGGCCGTATCCGAATTGCGCGTCAGGACGCTTGTGGCGTTCGACCGTTGTGGAGATGAGCCGGTGAATCACCTGTCCCGCGCTCAGGTTCGGCTGGTGCGACCGTATCAGTGCAGCGGTCGCCGAAACATAGGCGGCGGCGTAGCTGGTGCCGTCGGCCTGGACGTAACCCCCCTGGTCGTTGGTGGAATAGATTCCGGTGGCCGGCGCCGCGATGGTGATTCCTCTGCCGGACTCACTGGGCAGCCAGAACGCTCCGGTTTCGTCGACCCCGGAGACCGAGACCACTCCGGGGAACGCCGCCGGGTACATGGCGGGGTTTCCGCGGTCCCCGTCGTTCCCGGCGGAGGCGACGACGATGACGTCCTTGCCCAGCGCGTAGGTGACGGCCTGCTTGAGCAACGGATCCGGATCCGGCGAGCCCACGGAAACATTGACGACCTGGGCGCCGTGGTCGGCCGCCCAGACGATCCCGCGCGCCACCAGGGACGCCGGGATCTGGCCGCCGCCACCGACCCGGACCGGAAGGACGTTCGCGTCCGGAGCCAGCCCGGTCATTCCAGTGCCGCCGCTCCCGCCGGTCGCAGCGATGATGCCCGCCACGGCCGTGCCGTGGGAGTCCCCGGAGGTGTCGGTCCGGCCGTCACCGCCCTCGCCCACCAGACTGACGCCCGGCAGGATCCGGCCCTCCAGATCGGGGTGGCCGGCCGCGACCCCGCTGTCGACCACGGCGACGACCGCCCCCGAGCCACGACTGACCGCCCAGACCTCCTCCGCCCTGAAGTGGCCGGAGTCGAGCGGCCACTCACCAGCACGGATGGAGTCGGCATGACCGGCCGAAGAGCCGAGCAGCACAGCCGAAACGGCGACGCCGAACGCACCACCGGCGTGGACAATGCGGCGCCAAACAGTCATGAGAGGTGCTCCCGGGCCGAATTGGACGACTGCGCGAAAGGGAGATTCGCCGGACGACGGCCGATCGTATACGCGATCGACCGGCAGCCGCCCCCGGAGTCGCAACGGATCCAGGTTTTAACAGAGCTTTGCCGAGGTGATCCAGTATCAAATGCGGATATACGTCGGCAATCCACTGGAAGGCCCGCCGGCCGGCTCTGGACAGCGCTCGCATGCGATCGATACAAGATGGGTCGGCCACTCGCGGGGAGTGCCCATCGTGATGTTTGGGGGACGGCCTTGCGCCGCTTGTGGTTCCACTCGCCTTCCACGGCCGTTCGCGGCGGCAGACGCTCACTCGGGAGCACCGACCGCTCGGCGGCCGGCCGCGCACCACACGGGCCGTGGGCCCGACGGCCTGTCGTGCGCTGGCTGACGGTGCTTCTGTGCGTCCTTCTCGTCGACACCGTCGCCGTCCAGTCCGCCGAGGCGTTCACCCAGCGGCGCGCCGCGTCGGGCACCCCGTCGGCGGCGCCCCGGACGCCGGAGCAGCCGACCGGTGACCCGGGCGGGAGAGGGCACCGGGCCACCGCTGCCGACACCTCCCGTCCTGGTGGCGAAGGGGTCTCGGCCGGCCACACACCCACGGCAGGGGAGCTCCCGGAACGAACGGACACGCAGAATCCGGGCCCGCAGCACGAGCCCGAGCCGCGGAAGCCCGTGAACGGCGAACAGGTGGCGGCTCCGGACCTGTCCGGAAGGCGCGGGGCCGGAAGGGAGGCTTCCGCGAAGAGTCAGGGCGAGGCGGCCTCCCGGCAGGCCTCCCCGACCAAGGAGTCCTCCACCGACTGGACGGCGCCTGCGGATCCCGCCGCCGGCGCCGTCGAGGTCACCGCGCAGCGCACCCCGACCACGTCCGTCTTCGAGAACCCCGACGGCACGAAGACCATGCGTGTCTACAGTCGGCCGGTCCACTACCGAAAGGCCGACGGCACCTGGGCGGACATCGACACCGGTCTGTCCCGCCGCCGCGACAACCGGTGGACCGAAGCCGCGAACGACCAGGCACTGAGCTTCGCACCCGGCGCCGACAGCCCTGCCCTGCTGGAGTGGGCGCTCGACAGCACGCACCGGCTCTCCTACAGCCTCCAGGGCGCCAAACCCGTGGCAGCCGTGGCGCGGGCCGACACCCTGACCTACCCGGGCGCACTGCCGGATGCCGATGTCGTGTACAACACTCTGGCCGCCGGCATCAAGGAGTCGCTGGTCCTGCACACCGGATCCGCACCGATGAGCTGGGTGTTCCCGCTGTCCGTCACCGGGCTGTCCCCCGCCCTTGACGCATCGGGCAACGTACGGTTCACGGACGAGGCCGGCCAGGTCCGGATGACGATCCCGCACGGGTTCATGGAGGACTCGGCGGTCGACCCGAGCTCCGGCGAACCCGCGCACTCCGACGGTGTCACCTACCGGCTCACCGACATCGGCGGGAAGCCCGCCCTCGTCATGGACCTGGATGCCGAGTGGCTCAAGGACCCCCGGCGGGTCTTCCCGGTGAAGGTCGACCCCACGGGGCAGACAGGCGCAACCAGGTCGACCTACGTCGACTCCAGCAACTCCTACAACCACGCGAGCGAGGACACGCTCAAGGTCGGAAGCTACAACGGGGCGGCCTCCTCCGACATCAGCTACCTGGTGTTCGACTCCCTCGGCTCCAACCTCGGCAACATGTACGTCCAGAAGGCGGAACTGAACCTCAACGCGATCTGGAGCGGCGGATGCCTCCAGCGCGAGGTGGCCGTGCACGCCATCACCTCGGCCTGGTCACCGTCCGGTGTCACCAACGCCTCGCAGGTTCCATTCGACCCGGCGGCGATCGCCTCCGCCTCCTTCAAGGCGCCCAACAGCAACTACTGCCCGGGCTCACCGGTGACGGTCCCGTTCAACCTCGGTGACTCGCCGACGGCCGCAGGCGTGCAGTTGGTCAACGGCTGGACCCACGGCGCCGCCAACTACGGTTTCGCGCTGACCTCCGACATCCATGACATCCAGGCATGGAAGAAGTTCGACAGCGTCAACACCAACTACCCGCCGTTCCTGAAGCTCACCTACGTCGACTGGGCGGCGAGCTACTCCGTTCCCCCGGCCTACACCCCGCCGACCTACAACTCACCGGGCTCGCAGCAGGTCACCATGACCAATCTGGCGGCGAACTGGTGGAACTCCGACAGCATGCGGGTCCGGCCCCGGTTCTACGACGCGAACTGGAACGAGCAGTGGCCCGGTGCGGCGACCACCACCGGTGTCCCCTGGCTGGTGAAGTCCGGCGAGTCGGTGACCTTCGACGCCGTCATTCCCCCGATGGCGCCCGGGCAGCGCTACCAACTGTGCTGGGACGGCCTGGTCAACGGCACATACTCGTTGCTGGACAACTTCGGCATCCCTTACCAGAACTGCACCTGGGTCGAGGCGGTCAACGTCGACCCGCAACTCGACGTCATGGCCCCGCTCTCCAACGCCATCGTCGGCGTGCTGCAGCCTCAGCTCTACGCGACCGGACACGACCCGGACAACTTCCCCGGATACGGGCTGGACTACGACTTCCGCGTCTACACGAACCCCTCCTCCGGGTCGCCGGAGCTGATCACCGAGTCGGGCTGGCAGCCGAACACGTCATGGGCCGTGCCGGCCGGCCTCCTGGACTGGGGCAAGAGCTACCTGTGGAACGCCAAGGTCGGTGACCACCGGGGCGAGAGCTGGCTGTCGAACACCGCGTCGTTCTCCACCGAGGTCCAGCAACCGCTGATCACCTCCCACCTGGGCGGCGCGGCCGGCGACGCCTCCGGCCGGACCTTCGACCCGAAGGTCGGCAACTACACGACCGAGGCGACGGACGCCGAGGTGAAGACCGTCGGGCCGGCCCTCACGGTCACCCGTTCCTACAACTCGCTCGACCCGCGGACGTCGACCCTGTTCGGTGCCGGCTGGACCACCGCGTTCGACATGCGGGTCCAGCCGGACGCCGACGGCACCGGCTCGGTCGTCCTGACCACCGCGAGCGGCCGGGCCGCCCGGTTCGGCGCGGACCCCCGGGGCGGCAATGTCTTCACGCCGCCACCCGGCGAGTTCGAATCCCTGAGCACCGCCCCCGGCGGAGGCTTCGACCTGATGGTCAAGGGCGGGACGCGTTACGAGTTCCACACCCCCTCCGGCGGCGGCTACGCCCTGTCGTCGGTGACGGACGCCAACGGCCACCGGCAGAGCCTCGACTACACCAACGGCCGGCTCGGCACGGTGACGGACACCGCGTCGAACCGCTCCCTCCACTTCGAATGGACCGCCGACGGCCGACACGTCGCACGGGTCTACACCGACCCCGCGTACGGAACGGACTGGAACACGGCTCTGACGTGGACCTACACCTACAACGCCTCTTCCCCGGACGAACTCGACCAGGTCTGCACCCCGCCCGCCGGCGCCAACACCGCGAGGCCGTGCACCACCTACACCTACAGCCGGGGATCGCACCTGAAGTCGGCGGTACTCGACTCCGCCCCCGTCTCCTACTGGCGTCTCGGCGAACGCTCCGGCGGTACCGCCGCCAGCGAGGTGATCGAGAACCAGGGCAACGACAACGCCCGATACTCCGCGAGCGGCGTCACGCTCGGCACGCCCGGACCGACCGCCTCCACGGCCACGGCCGCCACCTTCGACGGGTCCTCCGGCTACGTGTCCCTGCCCCAGAGCGTCCTCGACACCTCCTCGTACACCTCGGTCGGCCTCTGGTTCAAGACCTCCTCGTGGGGAGTGCTCTTCAGCTACCAGGCGGACTCCTTCCCCGGAAACGGCACGACACCCGCGATGTACACACCGGCCCTCTACGTCGGTGCCTCCGGGAAGCTCCACGCCAAGTTCTGGAACGGTCCCTCCAACACCATCGACTCCGCCGCTGTCGTGAATGACGACAAGTGGCACTTCGCGCTGCTCTCGGCGGCCGGCACCTCCCAGACCCTCTACCTGGACGGACAGCCTCAGGGCAGTCTTCCGGGCGCCGTGATCGCACCCGGCCAACGCTCCGAGGCCGTCGGCGGAGGCTTCATCAGCGGCTGGTGGCCGGACACCCCTTACGACCACACCGGGCACGCGAACTACTTCGCCGGAAGCATCAGCGACGTCGCCTTCTACAACCGCGCACTCGGCGCCCCGACGGTCACCGCCCTCTGGGAGGCGGGAAGCCAGGCCGCTCCCGAACTGTCCGGGCTGAAGCTCCCCTCCGGCAAGAACAGGCTCACCGTCGCCTACGACACCCTCAACGACCGGGCGCAACAGGTCACCGACGAGAACGGCGGGACCTGGAAGCTCGACCCGCCCACCACCGCCGGCTCCTCCCAGGAGTACCGCGGCCAGGTGATGGGCTCCCGGCCGACCGGCTACTGGCGGCTCTCGGAGAGCGCGGGCGTCCAGGCGGCCAACCAGGTCTACACCGCGCGCCCCACGCCCAACAACGGCAGCTACTCCGAGGTGGCCCTCGGCGGGACCGGCCCGTTCCCCGGCACCTCGGGTGCCGCGACCTTCAACGGCAGTACCTCCTGGGCAGAACTGCCTGCCGCCTACGCCCCGCCGGCGGGCCCCGGCGCCCTCGGCCTGTGGTTCCGTACGACCGGCTCCGGCGTGCTGCTCTCCTACCAGTCCTTCCAGATCGGCGGACACTCCAACGGCACGACCGACCGCTGGAACCCGGCGCTGTACGTCGGCAACGACGGCCGTCTGCGGGCCCAGCTGTGGATGGGAGACGCCGGGCAGACGATGGTGACCCAGGGCCCGGTCAACGACGGCAACTGGCACTTCGCCGTGCTGTCCGCCGACAGTCCGGACACCCAGACCCTCTTTCTCGACGGCGCGCAGGCCGCGGGCCCGCTGAACGGCACCATCACGCCGAACGGCTCCGGTCACGTCTTCCTCGGCGCGGGCGCGGTCTTCGGCGGCTGGCCCGCACCGACGACCGACTCCGCCGGCCACTTCAAGGGCCAGATAGCCAACGTCGCCGCCTTCCCGCACGGGTTCGACGGCGCGCGCGTCGCCGCGCTCTACCGGACCGCCGTCGACAGCGGCCTCGCCCAGTACGACGCAGCGGTGCTGGACGCCCACCCCACCGGCTACTGGCGCCTCGACGACAAGGCCGGGAACCAGGCCTCCGAGGTGGTCTCGTCCGCCGCCCTGGCCCAGAACCGGGGCACCAACCACAACACCACCTGCTGCCAGAACGGCCCCTGGGCCTCTGGCGAATCGGCCGCCACGGGCTTCGACGGCACGACCTCCTACGTCCAGTTGCCCGGCAACATCGCTCCCAAGCCCTACGGCGCGACCACCGTCGAACTCTGGTTCAGGACCACCAAGCCCGGAGTGCTCTACGGCTACCAGTCGTTCCCGGTCGAAGGCAGGCCCAACGGCTCGACGGACCGGTGGAATCCGGCGCTGTACGTCGGTACCGACGGAAGGCTCCACGGCGCGATGTGGAGCGGGGACACCGCCGACAGCACCGTCTCGCCCGCGCCGGTCAACGACGGCACGTGGCACCACGCCGCCCTGGTCGGCGACCTCACCGGACAGACGCTCTACCTGGACGGCGTCAAGGCGGCCGACAACGCCACCGGCCGCCCGATCACCTACAACGGCTCCGCCTATGCCTACCTCGGCGCCGGAACCGTCGACAGCTGGCCCGAACGGCCCGCCGACTCCGCGGGCCACTTCGAGGGGACGCTGGCCGACTTCGCGATCTACAACTACGCCCTCACCGCCGGTTCCATCGCCGCCCACCGCCGCACCGGCACCCGGACCGGCACGAACAACGGGATCGACGCCGCAGGGGCCTACCGGGCCAACATCGTCCAGGACGGCGCCTACGGCTACTGGCGGCTGAACGACCCGGCCGGTTCCCGGTATGCCAACGCCGAACTGGGCACGGCGCTGCCCAACACCACCGCCGGCACCTACCAGGACGTCACCCTCAACGCCAACGGCCCGACCGACGACTACGACAACCAGCGGTCCGCGGTCTTCAACGGCAGCACGTCCTACGTCCAACTCCCCCCGGACGCCGCACCCGCCCGAGGGCCCGCCACCATGGAACTGTGGTTCAGGACCACCTCCGGCGGCCCCCTCTACGGCTACCAGGACTGGCCCGTCGACACCGCCCGACCCGACTACGCCCAGTGGAACGACGCGCTCTACGTGGGCTCCGACGGCCGACTGCACGGCCAGTTCTGGATGGGCTCGGCGGACTACACCCTGACCTCCGACCGCACCGTCAACGACGGGACCTGGCACCAGGCCGTCCTCGCGGCCGACGACAGCGGCCAGACGCTCTACCTGGACGGCCGACCGACGGCGACCGACAACGGCGGCCACCGGATCACCTTCAACGGTGCCCGGTTCGCCTACCTCGGGGCGGCGGAGACCCGGTTCTGGCCGGCCACGGCCGGCACCCACTTCAACGGATCGATCGCCGAGGCCTCGTTCTACCCCAGTCGCCTCGACGCGGACACCGTCGCCGCGCACTTCCGGTCCATGGGCAACGGAGGCGGCGCCACTCCCGTCACCACGGCCCGGGTGACCGATCCGACCGGCAACATCCTGACCTACCGCTACGACGTCCGCTCCGGCAAGAAGATCTCCACCACCGACGCCTACGGCAACAACACCCGCTACAGCTACGACACGGGTGGATTCCCACACACCGTCACCGACCCGAACGGCCACACCCGGACCACCGGGCACGACGCACGCGGCAACGAGGTCTCCCGCACCACCTGTCAGGACGCCACCCACTGCCAGACCAGCTACGCCCAGTACTACCTGGACGCGACCGCGGACCACCTCGGCGCCGCCAACGACACGATGACCGGCCAGTCCGACGCGCGCTCCAACGGCGCCGGGGACACGGCGTACCGCACCAGCTACTCCCACGGCGCCAACGGCGAGCTCAACGAGATCACCACACCCGCCACCCCCGACTTCCCGCAGGGCCGGAGCAGTTACCTCAGCCGCACCAGCGGCACCGAGGGAGCCGTCGGGTCCGACGGCGGGCCCGAGGCCGGCACCCAGCCACCTGGTCTACTGACCCAGCAGACCCCGTACGTCGACCGCGCCACCCACCCCGACGCGGCCTCGGTACCCGCCGGGCAGAGCACACGCCGCTCCTACAACGCGGCCGGCGACCTCACCAAGACCGTCACCCCCCTCGGTCTCACCACCACGTACACCTACAACAACCTCGGCCGCCTCACGTCGAGCACCGAGACCTGTGCCGACTGCGGGCCCGGCGCCACCCCGACCACCTCGACCACCACCTACACGTGGGACGGCCAGGGCAACCCCACCGGCCTGACCGAGCCCGCCACGACGGACGCCGTCACCGGGACCGTCCACACCGCACGCACCACCATCGTCTACGACCAGGACGGCAACCCCACCAGCCGAGCCACCTCGGACCTCACGGGCGGGGACAAGCCGCGCACCACCACCTGGACGTACGCCCCGAACCTGAGCCGGGTGGCGAAGACCACCGATCCGGCGGGGCGGTCCAACAGCTACGCCTACGACCAGTACGGCAACACGGTCTCCATGACGGACGCGGCCGGAACCAAGTACCGGTACTCGTACTCCCCCATGGGACACCTCCAGCAGACCGCCGTCGAGAACTACACCGGGAACCCGAACAACCCGGTCGCCCCGCGCTGGCAGGTCCTGGAAGCCCGCGCGTACGACCCCGCAGGGCGCCTGGCCTCGGTCACCGACGCCATGGGGCGGACCGTCCACACCTACTACTACGACGACGACACCGTCGCCGAGGTCGGCCTCGACGCCTTCCACACCTTCGCCCCGGCCACCCAGGCGTTCGACGGCGGCGTGCGCAACGTCGTGCTGGAGCGCAACACCTACGACGCGGCCGGCCATCTCACCCAACGCGTCACCGGCGGCGGCCGGACCACCGCCGTCAACACGTGGGACGCCGCGGGCCGCGCCACGAGCACCGTCCTGGACCCCGGCGGACTCAACCGGACCAGCGGCAAGGCCTACGACGCGGTCGGCAACGTACTGCGTGCCACCGTCGCCGACGCCAACGGGAGCCGGGAAACCGACTTCACCTACGACAACGGCGGAAACATCACCTCCCGGACGGTCAAGAACGCGCCGCAGGACTCCACGACGACGTTCACCTACGACCAACGCGGCCTGCCGCTGTCAACGACCAGCCCCAACGGCAACGTCAACGGCGCCGTGCCGGCCGCCCACACCACCACCTTCGTGCACGACGCGGCCGGGCGACAGGTCTCCGCCACGGCGCCACCGGTCGCCACGACCACCCTCGACCCCGTGACCGGACAGCCGATCACGCTGACCGCGGCGCCGCAGACCCGCACCGGCTACGACACCTTCGGCGAGACCACGTCGACGAGGGACGCGACCGGGAACGTCACCACGGTCACCCACTCCTTCGACGCTGCCGGTGAACACCTCGCCGTCGCGGGCAACACCTACACGGCTCCGGACGGCAGCGGTGCCTTCACGGCCGTGACCCGCACCGACTACGACGTCATGGGGCGGCCCAAGGTCCTCACCGACGCCGTGGGCGGCGTGACCACGCACGTGTACGACCAGCTCGGCAACCTCGTCGAACGCGATCTGCCGACGGTCGGCGGTGTGACTCCGAAGTGGCTCTACACCTACGACCTCAACGGTGAGACGCTGTCCACCAGCGACCCGACCGGCGCCGTCGAGCTGTCGACGTACGACGACCTCGGACGGCCCGTCACCCTCAGCAAGCTGGTCCGCCAGACCTCGCACGCGGCCGCCCCAGCCGGCTCCCCGCCCGTCACTCCCGCCGTGTACACCGGCAGCTTCGGGTACGACGACGCGGGAAACCGCACCACCATCGTCACGCCCAATCGGGAGACCAGCACCGTCGCCTACAACGCCGCGGACGAACGGATCCGCACGACCGACCCTCTGGGGAACACCACCACGACGTCCTACGACCTCGTCGGCGCGGCGGTGCGCACGACCCTGCCGGCCGACTCGTCCGGTGGCACCGGCCGTTCGCTCACCACGACGTACGACCGCGCGGGGCGGCCGATCGGCACCGCGAACCTCGACGAGAGCGGAGCCGTCGTATCGAGCGGCAGCATCGAGTACGACGCCGAGGGCAACCCCGTGGCGGCCACCGACGCGGACGGAAACACCAGCCGGACCGAGTACGACGTGCTCGGCCGGGTGGTCCGGCAGATCCAGCCGGTGGACGCCACCCACAACATCACCACCGCCTCGGGCTACGACGCGGCCGGTCACCGCACCCGCTACACCGACGGCAACGGGCAGAGCACGTACGTCACGTACAACAGCCTCGGCCTGGCGGAATCCACCGTCGAACCAGCCACCTCCGCGTACCCGAACCTCGCCGACCGCACCTACACGACGGTCTACGACCCGAACCTGCGGCCGGTCACCGCACTCAAGCCCGGCGGTGTGAAGACCCGAAACACCTATGACGGCCTCGGACGGCTCACCGCCCAGAGTGGAACCGGTGGCGAGGCCCCGGCCCCGGCCCGCGACCTCGGCTACGACCTCGCCGGACGGATCACCTCCGTCTCCACCCCGGGCGGCCGGCAGAGCTTCGCCTACGAGGACCGCGGCCTGCTGTGGTCGAGCTCGGGCCCGCAGGGCGAGGCGAGCTACAGCTACAACTCCGACGGGCTGCTCACCTCCCGGACCGACGCGACCGGCACAGCGGCATTCGGCTACGACGCGGCCGGGCGCGTCACGACCTTCGCGGACCCGCTGACGGGCCAGGCGGTCGGCTACTCCTACTACCCGTCCGGGGCCGTCCGGTCCATCGGCTACGGCACCGGCACCACCCGCTCGTTCACCTATGACGGGAAGCAGAACGTCCTGAGCGACACCCTCACCACCGCAGGCACCACCAAGGCGTCCCTGACCTACAGCTACTACGCTTCGGGCCGATTGAAGAGCCAGAGCACGACCGGACTCGCCGGAACCGGCAGTGCCGGCTACACGTACGACCGGGCGGGCCGCCTGACAGGCTGGAACAAGGCCACCGGCACGACCTCGTACGGCTACGACGACAACGGGAACCTCACCTCGTCGGGCGCCACGACGGCCGCCTACAACCAGCGGAACCAGCTGGTGACCGCCGGTGCCACTACGTACACCTTCACCGCGCGCGGCACCAGGTCCTCCGTGACGGGCGGCGGAAGCACCACGACGACCGGGTACAACGCGTTCGACGAGCTCGTGGCGGAGGGCGGCCGGACGTACGCCTACGACGGGCTGGGACGCCTGTCGTCCACCGCGGGCCGCTCGTTCGGCTACGCCGGCACGAGCACCCGGATCGTCTCCGACGGCACAGACGCCTACAGCCGGACGCCCGACGGCGGCTTGGTCGCCCTGGGCTCGGGCGGCGGCGGGGTCTTCGCCTACAGCAACCGCCACGGCGACCTTGTCGGCACCTTCACCGCCAACGGAACCAGCATGGCGAGTTCCGCCGCCTACGACCCGTGGGGCAAGCCGGACGGCAGCTCCGGAGCCGGCAACCGGATCGGCTACCAGGGCGGCTGGACCGACCCGGCCAGCGGCCGGGTGAACACCGCCAGCCGCTGGTACGACCCCGGCACCGCCGAGTTCACCAGCCGGGACGAGGCACCGCTGTCCACCACCACCGCGGCGGCCGCCAACCTGTACGCCTACGCCGAGGGCGACCCGGTGAACGCCGCCGACACCAGCGGACACCGCTCCTGCTCCCCGCTCCCGGTACCGGTTCCGCGGAGCGGTGGTCCGAGCGGCGGTGACGACGGCGACTCGCCCCCTCCCGCCCGGTCGACACCCCCGCCACCCGCCGCGGCCCCGGCACCGGCCCCGGCGCCTTCTCCCTACGGACTGGCCGCGCGTCAGGAGTTCGACCTTCAGCGCATGCTGGAGAAGGACCGCCTGGACAGCGTCCTCCACCCCTACTCGGGCGGCTGGCAGCCCTACTACGGAAACTCCTGGGTCACCGGCGGGGGCATATCCATCCTGTCCGGCTGGGGAGGCTGGAGCGCGCTCAGCGGCCTGTCTGTCGACTTCTCCTTCTTCGGCGGCCTGGCGCTGAACCCGTTCGGCCGCAACAGCTGTGACACGCCGACCCGGCGCCACAACGACCCCGTCACACCGAAGAAGACCACCCCGACCGCCGCACCGCCGAAGCCGGTCGACCCCCACACGATCGCCCCGAAGCCCTGCACCAGTTGCACCAGTCCGACCCCGGGATCGACCCCCCTCAACGGCCCCGAGCTCGGCCAGACACAGTCCGGCGAGGCCGAAGCGGTGCACTCCGGTCCCGGCTCGCCGTTCAACCCGGGGTCGCTCCAGGACCCGTTGACCGGGGGCTCGTCGGCCTTCCAACCGGGCCCGGGCCAACAGAACGTGCCGGCCGGCGCGAGTCAGGCGGACTGGGACGGTCTGGTCCAGCGATGCCAGTACTGGTACGGAAAGAGCGAGGGCGACTGCCGCAAGCTCCCTGTGATGGTGGTGGACGGGAAACGGACTCCCCGGATCGCCGTCAACGATCAGTCCGCCATCGACGCAGGGCACCCGTTCCTGCTGAACGCCCTGAGGAACCAGGCCGAGGCCGACCGGAACCGGGAGCTCGCCGGCTGCAAGTCCGCCTGGGAAGGGCCGCAGAGCTGCGACGAGTATCCCTTCGCCTCCACGTTCCAGGGCGGGGTCGGTGCGCAGACCCTGGGAGTGCCCGTGTGGGAGCAGAGGATCCAAGGACCGGACATCTCGGGTTTCTACGCCCGCAACCGAATCAAGCGAGGGGACGAGTTCCTGGTCCTGGTCGTCAACGTGAAGCGGTACGGAGGGGTCTACTATGCCGGATAGGAACAGAACGCGGCCTCCGGGCCCGACCGGTCGACGGGGCTGCGCATGAACACTCTCCTCCATTCGCTCGAACTGGCTCCGTTGTGGGGTCTCGTGTCGATCAGGGACATGGGGACCGACGACTATCCTCAGTCGGCCGACGGCGACTACGAGTGCCTGGCCGGGCGTGGGCAGATCTACGTCAGCACCCGGACCGACTCCGAGGGCGATGTGCGAGTCCGGGTGTACCTGGGCAAAGCCGACCCGGCGGTGATGAGGGTCATCCACGAGGGCGTCATGGAGTTCAAGTCGGGCATCATCTCCATCACGGCTCCCGCGATGGAGGACGAGGAGACCGTCATCCTGCCGGCCGCCGGAGTCTGGCAGGTGGGAGTGGCGGTCTCCGGGGGCGGCTCACCCGATTCCGTGGACGTCTACCTCTCCAGCGTTTCCTGATCAGGTCCGCCACGGCCGGGCGGGGCGGCGTACCTGCCCGGCCCGGCCGGTTGCGCACGGCCGTACGATCGGATCTTCCGATATTGCTGTCGGCCGGGGTCCCGGTCTGGCAAACTCGCCGCTTGTGCAGCAAGTTGCGGGTGATCTACGCGGTTGGCTTCGCTCTCTGACGGATGAGCGGCTGGGTGAGTTCCTCCGGGTCCCGACCACACTTCCCTTCCTGGCCGGCATTCGGGTCGACGGCAGACCGCGCGGCGTCACGTGGAAGCGCCGTGAACTCCTGACCGCGCGGGCGTTCCTGGGGCGCGAGCCACTGGATGTGCTCAGCGCGATCGGCCAGCAGGCGGCCGACTTCGCGGACCACCTGCTGCTGCGGGTCCACGGCTTCTCCCCGGAGGAGATACGCGACCCCGATCCGGAGCAGTTCGGTCGCATGCTCACCCGGCTTCCCCCGGTGCTGGCGCACGCCCGCCTCCATCACCTCGTCCACCACCGCCCGACGCTGGAAGCGGACTGGGGTGTCAGTGTCGAGGAGTTGCTACGGTGCGCCGATACCCCGGGCACCGTGGTGCACGGCAACGGCGGTCCCGCGGGTCAGGAGCCGACCGAACCGTCACCCCCCGAATCCGAACAGGAGAGAAGCGCTCAGGTGAAGAGCCAGCCGGCCCACCAGGTCCTGTCCGCCGCCGCGGAGGAGCTGCGGCACGCGGCCACCACGCTGGCCCGGGACCTGCGCACCCTCGCGGACCTGGCCGAGACCGGCAGCGTCCTCGAACCGGCCGGCCTGGACGACAAGCTGGCCGTCTACACGGCCGGCCGGGCCCTGCTCGCCGAGCAGGTCGCCGGTACCGGGCACCGGTGGGAAGCGGCCGCGACGTTCGACGACCTCGATTCGGTGATCGCGAACCTCGCCGAGGCGCACGAGCAGGCAGAAGCACGCCATGCCCGGGCCGCGGAGCTGCGGGTCCGCTACGACCGGTACACCGATCTGCTGCAGGACGAGGACGACGCGGTCGCCCGTACCGCTCTGGAGGCGGCACGGGGCCGGATCGCGGAGCAGATCGAGGAGATCGGCGGAGTGCTCCCCACGCCGACCGTCGTCCCCGTGGACCTGCCGCACCAGCCGGAGCCGGAGCAGGCACCCGTCCCCGAGGACGAATCGGAGCCCGAACCGCCCACTGACGCAACCCCGGCTCCGAACCCGGCGGAGGAGGACGGCCCCGCCGGGGACACCGCGCCATCGGCCGACGAGGAGTCGACAGCGGGTTCGCAACCGCAGCCGCAGTCGCGGGAGGATGCGCAGGAGGAACCGGCGCAAGGGTCCCCCTCGGCGCAGCCGCCCGTGTCCGAGCCGGCGGCCGACCTCGATCCGGAGCCTGAGCAGCGCCCGTCCTTCCTCCCCTGGCAGCCTCTGGCCGAGGGCCCCGGGCCAGTGGCCGAACTGGTGCGTCAGGGCAGGCTTGCCGAGGCGTTCTGGTACACCCGCGGCTCGGACGAGGGCACGCTGCGCGCCGACACCCTGGCCTTCGCCGAGGCCGCGTTCGCCTGCCAGGACAGCGACGCGGCCACGGCGGTGCTCTCGGCCTTCGGGCACGGCCCCGCGGAGTTCCGGGACGACCGGAGTGCCCAGATCGTCGCCACGGTGGCCTCGCTGCGCGCGGGCCTGGTGGCGGGCTGGCCCAACGACCTGCTCAACCAGGCGGAGCCGATCACCGGTCTGCCCGCGCCCTGGGCTCGGTTGCTGGAGGCCGCCGGGGCGACCGTGCGCCACTGCAAACGGGTGAATCCGACGGGCGGTTGGCTGGTGGACCCGGCCCCGGGCCTGACCCGGGAGGTGATCGGTGAGCAGGCGCGCGAGCTGCTGGTGACGCTCCCCCAGCGCAAGACCAGCTACGCACGGGCGACGCAGGTGCTGACCCGCCTGGCGTCGGAGGGGCAGCCGTTGGGCATCACGCTGCGGACGATCGTGGAGTGGGCGCAGGGCCGGGCGGGCCTGGAGGCCCTGGACGCGGTGGCCGAGCAGTTCGCCCGACGGGACTGCGGCGAGCGACTGATCGTGGACGCGGACGTCATGGTCCGCACCAGCAAGCAGGGCCGCGAGCCGATCGAGGCGAAGGCCAAGCAGGCACTGCTGCGGGCGATCACGAGCGTCAGTGATCTGCTGGACCGGGCCCGAAGCATCGCGGCGTCCCAGGCCGGCGCCGGACTCTCCGGGTCGTTGAAGGGCGTGTTGGCCCATGTGGCGGACGAGCCGTCGCCGCCCGGGGTGGACGGCGCGCTGCTGCACCTGCTGCGGCAGTGGCTCTGCGGCAAGGCGCTCGTGGCGACACCACTGAGCGTCGGTGACGACGAGGGCTTCCCGGAGGACCTCCGCGACCACCGGCCCGATGCGCGGCCGCTGCTCGTTCTGACCGACTTGCCGCGGTTGGACGACGGCACCCCCGACCCCGACGCGGACGGCTACGGCGAGGAGGCGTTGTCGCCGCTGCTGTCGCGGGTCGACGGCGACGCGGCGCTGCGGGCGCACTCCGAGCGTGGCGACCTGCACCTTGCCGAGGCGCTGGCCTCGGCGCTGGGCGAGGGCGCGGTGCCGGCCGTCGGCACAGGGGCCGTGCGGGCCGCCGACCACGCCCGGACGATCGAGGCGGCACGTACGAACTGGAGTACCCGGCTGCGGGCCGAGCACGCCGATGCCTCCGGGCTTCTGGCGGAGCTGCGGATCCAGCAGGCCCCGGACCCCGCCGCGGAGCGGGAGTTCAGCGCCGAGCTCGCCGGTCTGGACCAGCCCAGGCCGGACGGCGCCTACCGGGCAGCGGTGGAGCAGGTCCGGGCGCTGACCGGCCGACTGCGGGAGGCCGTCTCCGCGTACGCGGGGCAACTGCGTGCCGACATTTCCGAGTTGGAGCTCTCGGACTCCGACCGCTCCCGCTTCGAACAGGCGCTGGACAAGCGCGACCTGGTCACTGCCGCGGAGTACCTGGCCATGGCCAGGCGCGGCGAACCCCTGCCGGACTGGAGCGCCCTGGACTGGGGCGCCGACCTCACCGAGTTCTCCGCCGGTCTGGGACTGCGCGTCACGCAGCGGCAGGGCCAGGGCTACAGCGCCGAGCCCTGGGCTCGGCACTACGCCGCGAACGGCGAGTTGACCGAGGCGGTCGGGCCGGCACTGGAGGCGTGGGAGGCGCTGTGCAACGCCTCCACCCGGGCACGCGAGTGGCAGCGTCACCTCCCGCGGGTGCTGCGCCTGTTGGGTCTGGAGGCCGACCCGGGGTCCCTCACCCACGTCGACGACGGCCAGCGCCGCATCGGACTGTTGCGCACGACCGTACGCGCCAAGGTCAGCGAGTCGAGGCCCGGCTACGTCGCCTCCCTCGGCTCCCGGGCCCGGGGCCAGTACACCGTCGTCATCGTCCCCGAGGAACTGGTCGGCCGCAGCGTCCTTGACCTGCTGGACGAGCGCGACAGCGGTGCCACGCTGGTCCTCTACCTGCACCCCCTGGGACTCGCCGGGCGCCGCAGGCTCGCCGAGCGCGCCCGGGCGGGCGCCCGCCCGGCGCTGGTCGTCGATCCCGCCGTGCTGGGCTGGATCGCCGCCCGCTCTCCCCGCAGCTTCCGCGCGCTCCAGCGCGTGACCCTGCCCTGGACCGGGTTCAACCCCTACACGCCGTTCGTCGCCGGCCTGGTGCCTCCCGAGGTGTTCTACGGCCGCACCCAGGAGATCGACCAGGTCGTCGACCCCCTGGGCGGCCTCTTCCTCTACGGCGGACGCCAGTTGGGCAAGTCCGCGCTGCTGCGACGGGTCGAGTCCACTTTCGCCACCGAGCACCGGAAGGTCGTGTACCTCGACCTGAAGGCGCACGGCATCGGCGAGGCCGAGCCGGCCGAGCGGATCTGGCCCAATCTCGCCGCCCAGTTGCACCGCGTCGGCGTGCTGCGCCAGGTCGGTGCCAAGTGTGTCCCGGACACGGTGCTGGACCAGATCGAGAACTGGCTCACCGCCGATCCCCAGCGGCGCCTGCTCGTACTCGCGGACGAGGCCGACGCCTTCCTGACCGCCGACTCCCGCTCGGCGAACGGCCACGGCGGCGAGTCGACGTTCCCCAACGTCCTGCGCCTCAAGCGGCTGATGGACAGTACCGAGCGCCGCTTCAAGGTCGTCTTCGCCGGCCTCCACCAGGTCCAGCGCTTCGGCACCCTGTCCAACGTACCGCTCACCCACGGCGGACCCGATGTCCTCGTCGGCCCGCTCCACCCGAGCGAGGCGCAGCCCCTGGTCGTCGAGCCGATGGCCGCGCTCGGCTACACCTTCGAGCGGCCCGAGCTGGCCTGGCAGGTGCTCGCGGCGACCAACTTCCAGGCCTCGCTGGTGCAGATCTTCTGCGACCAGCTGGTCTCGGCGCTGCGGGCCAAGCCCGTCGCCGACCACTGGCCCATCACCGTCACCGAGGCCGATGTACGCACCGTCACCGCCTCGCCGCAGGTCCGCGAGCGCATCGCCGAGCGGATGCGGATCACGATCAATCTGGAGGACCGCTACCGGGTACTCACCCTGGTGATCGCCCTGCGCAGCCTCAAGGACGCCCATCGGCGCGGCTACCAGCCCGACGAACTGCTCCAGGAGGCCCGCGAACGATGGCGGGACGGCTTCGAGAACCTCAACTCCAGCCAGGTGCGGATCTACCTGGACGAGATGGTGGGCCTGGGCCTGCTGGTCCGCCAGCCCGGCGACGACCCGACCTACGCGGTCCGCAGCCCCAACGTCATCGGTGTCCTCGGCACACCCGACGCACTCGAACACGAGCTGCGCGACACCGAGTTCCGGCTCCCCATCGAGTACAACCCGCGCTACTCCAGGCGTCTGCTCGGCCACTCGCCCAGCGGCGTCCAGACCTTCAGTCCGCTCACCGAGGACCAACTGCACGCCGCCACCGGCCAGGGGGTGAGCGCGGTGTGCGTGACCGAGGTGCTGCGCCCGGCCCTGGCGGTCAAGGCCATCGAGGCCTACGCCGCGGCCCGGGGCATCACGGTGGCCCACAGCGACGGCCCCCGCCTCAAGTCCAGCCTCGCCACGCTCGCCAAGGGGAAGGTCGCCCAGCTGGTCATCGTCGACCTCCGCCGCCGCAGCCAGGGCGAACTGACCAATGCCCTCGACCGCCTCCGGGAGCACACTGCCGCGGCGAGCCCCGCCGACCGCTCGGCGGTGATCATCGTCGACCCGATGGGCGTCTACGAGCGCACCGACCTCATCGGTGAGGCGATCCGGCCCCAACGGTGGACGGCCGACAGCCTTCGCGCCTGGCCCGAGTCCCCCTTCGAGACGCCCGAGCGGCGACGCAGGCTGGTGGAGGCCACCGGCGGTTGGCCGGCGCTGGTGGAGCAGACGATCCATCAGGTCTCACGCACCGGTACCTCCGTCGACGCCGCCCTGGAGGGCATTCGCAACGTCACGGCACGCGCCGACTACGGCGCCGTGCACCTCCAGAACGTCGGCCTCGACAAGAACCTCGCCGAGTTGCTCACCCGCTGGACCGAACTGCTGGAGAGCCCCGAGGAGGACACCCCCGCCCGGATCGCGTCGATCATCGACGTTCCCGAGGACCAGGTCCTCGACCTCGTGCGGAGGCTCACCGACCTCGGAGTCCTGGACGAGGGCGACAAGGGGATAGCGCTCGACCCGGTGACCTTCCGGGCCCTGGTCTCCGCGGCGGAGCAGGAATGACGGTCGCCTCCGCGCCTCGGACCGCGCCGGGTTCCGACCCCCACGGCCTCGCCACGCTGCCCGGCGTCCGGCTCTGGATACGACGCGTCGCCAAGGATCTGGCGGCCGGGCACAGCTGCCTGCTGCTCGTGCCCGCCGCGATGCCCGACTCGGCGGCGCTCCTGCCCGGGATCCTCACCACTCAGCCCCGCTGGCTGCGGGTGCCGCCACCGGGTGCTCCGTCGGCACCGGGTGAACCCGAGCCCGACGAGCCCGAGCCCGAGCCCGAGCCGCTGTGGTCGGCCCAGCCGCCCGTCCTCGACATCGACGACAGCTTCCTCACCGGGATCATGGCCTCCGTGTTCGGAGCCGACCCCGTCGCAGCCCCCGACCCCGCACCGCGCCTCCCCCTCCCCCGTGTCGCGCCCGACCGCGTCCGGGACGTGGAAGCCCGCCTCGAAAGCCTTCTGCCCAGCGAGTCGACCCGCTCCGTCTACGACCGGCTGACCAGCGATCACGCCGACGGCTGCGTCTACGTCCTGGACGCGGCGGACGAGAAGGATCCCGAGGCGCTCGCCCAGTTGCTGCTGCGCTTGCCCGCCTCGGCCAAGGCCGCCGGCCTGGCGCCCGACCAACGACCGCGGCTGCTTGTCATCGCCACCCCTGACGACCTGCCTCCGGCCTACCCCGACCGGCTGACCGGCGAGGACGTCGCCGTCCACTGGTGGTGGGGAGCCACCGGCCGCCTCGACACCGCATCGGTCACCGCTGTCAACCGTCCGCTGCGCGCCCGTGCCGCACTCACCGGCCGTCACCGCATCGAGGAGGTGCTCGTCCAGGCCACCATCGTCGAGGTCTGCGGCCCCCATCTCGATCTCGCCGCCGCCCTCGCGCGTCTCTGGGACGGCCGGCCCGAGAGCCTTCCCGCCGCCTTGAACGGCGCCTACGCGGCCACCCGTGTACCGGTGCCCCTTCCGGGTGATTCCCCAACCCCCGTCCAGCACAGCGGCGGCCTCGCCCAGCAGCCACCCGCCGCTCTGGTTCTACGGTGGAACGCGGGCGCCGTCGACTCCTGGGACGGCCACCTGCGCCCCCATCCCGCCACCGCCAGCGGCCGCACCCTGGACAAGCTCATCTGGCTGGCCCAGAACCGCACCCTGCTCCCGCTCATCGACGACGCCCGCGAGGCCCTGGCGACCCGGGTACTGCCCACCGCCACCCTCCCCGCCGACCAGATGCTCGCCGTCTACGGCACCGACCGCGCCACCCCTACGGACACCAGCACGACCGAGCGACTGCACTCCCTGGAACTGGGCCAGCTCGCGACCGCCAAGAGCGACGGTCGGCTTCGGTTCACTTCGGCGCAGGCCACGACCCTGTTCACCTTACGCAACGCCCGTAACTGCCTCAGCCACCGCGAACACCTCGGCGGCGCCACCCTGCACCGCCTGTTCGAGCAGCTCAGCCTGGACCAATAGCCGGATGCCGGGCGTCACCCGCGTCCACGGACCGCTCCCGTGGGCTCCCTGCCGCCTCGTCCACGCACGCCGATGCGAGTACCCGGTAGCGGGTTGGACGGCGGCAGGGAGCCGCCGGGGTGTCAGCGGCCGGTGCGGACGGAGCGGACGGCGTTCAGGATCAGGTCGGTGACGGGTCCCGGGTCGCTCACGGAGACGGCGTGCGGGGCGCGGACGGTCACGGTGCGGGCGCGGGCGCGCTTGGCCATCCACTGTTCGGCGGCCGGCGGGATGTTCCGGTCCTCGGTCGCGACGAGGTACCAGCTGGGGATGGTCTTCCAGGCCGCCGCGGTGGCGGGCTCCTGGAGTGCGGCGAGGCTGATCGGCCGCTGCGCCGCGGCCATCACCTGGGCGGTCCGGACCGGGACGCCGGCCGCGAACTGCTGGTGGAACGCGTCCTGCCGGATGACCAGTTCCTCGCCCTGTCCCCCGCCGGGCAGCGGGTAGTGCTGACTGGCGGTGGCCTGGCCCAGGGTGCTGCCCGGGAAGGCGC
The DNA here is from genome assembly GCF_042799475.1 of Kitasatospora sp. NPDC057692. Taxonomy (NCBI): domain Bacteria; kingdom Bacillati; phylum Actinomycetota; class Actinomycetes; order Kitasatosporales; family Streptomycetaceae; genus Kitasatospora; species Kitasatospora sp. NPDC057692. The sequence continues at coordinate 27,421 of NZ_JBHVIV010000039.1, forward strand.
CGGTGAGCTGCAGCGCGCTCTCCCCGACCTCGGGGACGAACGCGGCGATGTAGACCAGGGCCTTGACCCGCGCCGCGCCGGCCGCGGCCTGGCTGATGACCGCGCCGCCGTAGGAGTGCCCCACCAGGACGATCGGGCCGCTGACGCTGTCCAGGACGCTGCGGATGTAGGCGGCGTCGCTCGCGAGTCCGCGCAGCGGCAGGGCCGGTGCCAGCACGCGGTGGCCCAGGCGCTGCAGGCGGCCGACCACGCCGCTCCAGCTGGAGGCGTCGGCGAACGCGCCGTGGATCAGGACGACGGTGGGGGCGTCCGGGCGCTCGTGCGGGCCGCGCGGCGCGTCGGCGGCCGCGGTAGCCGGCACGGCGGACGCGACGCCGGCGGTGCCCAGCACGGCGGCACCGGCCAGCAGGGAGGCCGTCACGGTGCGGCGGGAGATGGCTGTGTTCATGGTTCGTTCTCCGGTTCGGGGGAAGGGCCGCGCCCGGCGGCCGGACGGCCGGGGCGCGGCCGACGACGGGTGGCTCAGGCGCAGGTGGCCCGGACGGCTTCCTCGATCAGGTCCGCGACGCGCTGGGGGTGGGAGAGCATCACCAGGTGCGAGGAGTCGACCTCGACGGTGGTCATGCCGGCCCGCCGGTAGCCGTAGCGCTCGACGTCGGGGTTGATGGTGCGGTCGGAGGAGGCGACCAGGCCCCAGGAGGGCTTGGTCTTCCAGGCGGCGGCCGGGGCGGCCTCGGTGAACGCCTGCGCCGCCAGCGGGCGCTGGGAGACCGCGAGCACCTCGGCGAGGCGGCGGTCGACGTCGGCCGCGAAGATCGCCGGGAACCGCTCGGGCCGCACCGTCACGTCGGTACCGGTGCCCGCGCCGCCCTCCAGGGGGAAAGGGGTGTACACGAGGGCGGCGGAGAGGCCGGAGTCCGGGAAGCGGCCCTGCAGTTCGCCGAGGCTCTCGCCCTTCTCCAGGGCGTAGCCGGCGAGGTAGACCAGCGCCTTGACGTTGTCCTCGGTGCCCGCGGCGGTGATCACCGCGCCGCCGTAGGAGTGGCCCACGAGGACGACGGGGCCGGGTATCTGCCGCACGAGCGAGGCGACGTAGGCGGCGTCGCCGATCAGGCTCCGGTTGGGAACGGCCGGTGCGACGACGTCCAGGCCGCGGGCGACGAGCCGCGGGATCACCTGCGCGAAGCTGGACGCGTCGGCGAACGCGCCGTGGACGAGGACGACGGTCGGACGGGGGGAACGGGACATGGGAGGACTCCCTCGTGGTGTCGTGGCGGGCGGGCGGCAGGGCCTGCCGGCCGGCCCGGCGGCCGCCGCACCGGTACGGGGGAAACGGTAGGAACGGAGGTCCGGGCGCACTTGTCCGCCAGCGCCCCGGTGACGGCCCGTCCGCGCCCACCCGCGCCCACCTGCGCCGATCGGCGTCCGGCCACACCCGGCACACCCTGTGCTCACCAACCGACAGGCCTTCAAACAACAGGCGAACAACCCGAAGCGGCTGCGGATTGGCGACCCATGCTCGAAATTTGGTGTAGAATCATAGGCATGAGGGAGGCCTTAGGGCCGATGCCGAAGGCAGCGGCAGGCCACCCGCCGACAGGGGGAACGACCGCCATGAACTACCACCTCGATACCGCTCGCGCCATCATCGACGAGCGCATGCGGGAGGCCGAGCAGCACCGCCTCGCGCACGCGCTGTACCTGAAGAACCGCGCCGAGGCCAAGACCCGCCGGGCACGCCTGCTCCTCGCCCGTCTCGGCGGATGAGCACCACCCCAGCCGGCCGTCACCCGCAGTGTGACGGCCGGCTGTCGCGTTTCTGAGAGGCCGTCGGTCCAGGCGGCGCGGCCGATGGCGAACCGGTCGGCCGTCAGCAGCCGGGCACCGGCCTCGCTCCCGTTCTCACGCCAGTCCTCACGCCCAGAGCGCCTGGGCGAACGCCCAGCCGGCGAACGCCGATCCCAGTCCCGCGGTCACGCTGCCCACCACGTTCAGCACCGCGAAGAGGCCCGCGCCGCTCTCGGCCAGCCGCAGGGTCTCGTAGGAGAAGGTCGAGTAGGTGGTCAGGGCCCCGCAGAAGCCGGTGCCGACCAGCAGCTGCACCTCGGGGGAGGCGGCCCCGGCGGCGACCGCCCCGGTCAGCAGCCCGAGCACGAGGGAGCCGGCCACGTTGACGGTGAAGGTCCCCCACGGGAACCCCGTGTCATGGCGGGCCTGCACGGCCCGGTCGGTCAGGTAGCGCAGCGGCGCTCCGACGGCCGCGCCCGCGACCACCAGCAGCCAGTTCACTTCTCCCCCTCGGCACGGCCGGCGGCACCGGCCCCGCAGTCGTCGCCGGCCGCGGTCGCGGCCGGCCGGTCTCGGTCGGGCGACACCTGCGACACCCGCGGCGCCCGCCCGGTGCGCCCCGTCATCGCGGCCTCCGGCCGAACGCCGGCCGGGCCGACGCCGCGCCCGCCCACACCGCCACCAGCGCCGCGGCCACCGTCGCCGCCAGGTACGCCAGAGCGGCCGGGGCGCGGTCGGCCAGGACCAGGCGCTGGACGTCCACCGTGTAGGTCGAGAAGGTGGTGAACCCGCCCAGCACCCCCGTGCCGAAGAACGGCCGCACCAGCGGGTGCACCGTCCGGACCTCGGTGATCAGCGTCAGGAAGACCCCGATCACCGCGCAGCCGAGCGCGTTCACCAGCAGGGTGGTCCAGGGGAAGGCGTCCGGCGCGACCGGCCAGGCCAGCGCGGCACCGTACCGGGCGACGGCGCCCAGCGCGCCGCCGACGGCGATCACGGCCACGGCGGACATCAGCTCGCGGCCCGGTCCGCGCCGACCCGGCCGGGGCGCGGCCGCGGGACCGAGGTCGGGGCCGACGGCGTCGACCGCCGTCGGGGGAAGGGGGTGTTCCACGGGCACACGTCTCCTACTCGCACCGCGCCCGACGGAAGCGGGCACACCAGTGTCAAGTAGGGACCGTTGGCGGCTCGGTGCCGCGGTTCGGGTACGGCGGGCCCCACCGCCGCGCACCGCCCGGGGGCGGCGCACGGACCACCCTACCCTCCCCCGTGCCGCGCCCCGCCACCGATACGCGGCCGCAACGTCTCTACCGGACCCTGATCCCTTCGATGAACGGATGAAACCCCGTCCACACGGGACCCTGACGTCCCGCCCCTAGCGTGCGGCCCATGCCGAAGACATCACCGCCCCACGGGCTCGCCGCCGACCGATCCGACCCTGCCCCTGCCCCCGTCCGGCCGCCCCGGCCGGGCGGGGGCATACGCCCCCCGGGGCCCGGTCGCGGTTCCGCACGCGCGCCTCAGTTCTTCTTCCGCAGCACCAGGTACTGGTCCGGCTTGGCCAGGTCCGTGGCGTAGCGGAGCGTGCCGTCCGGCTGCATCGTGATCAGGCGGTAGGGCGAGCGGTCGGCCAGGCAGTCCGCGCCGGGCGAGGAGCCGGTCGCCCGGGACGCGAAGGAGGCCTTGGCCTCGTCGGCCTCGGTGAGCGTCCACGCGCCCGCGCACCAGGTGCCGGTGTTCTTCGTCTCGGCGAGGATCCTGCTCTTCTCCTCGCTCCGGGCCGACTGGACGATGGTGAGGGTGACGGTGGAGACGTCCCCGTTGGCGGCCGTGCGCTCGCCGACCCAGATCCCGAGGTACTTCGCGGGGACGATACCGGGCCCCGGGGCCGTGGGGGACGCGTCGGGCTCGGGGCTCTCCTCGGCCGGGTCGGAGGCGTCGTCGGTCGGATCGGGGCTCTTCGGATCTGCGCTCTTCGGAGCGGGGCTCTTCGGAGCAGGGTTCTTCGGATCGGAGCTCCTCGGGGCCGGGGCGGTCGCCCCGGGGCCGGGGTCCGACGCCTCGCTCCGCCGGTCGTCGTCCCGTGCCCGCTCGTACAGCAGGTAGCCGCCGCCCAGCAGCAGGGCGGCCGCCAGGACGGCCGCCAGCGCGCCGTACCCCCGCCGGGTGCGCGGCTGTCCCGGGGGCGGCCCGTAGCCCGGCGCCGTGACCGGGACCGGGACCGACCGGGTGAGGGGCGGCGCGGGGGGCGGGAGCATGGTCGGCGGGCCGAAGGCCGGCGGGGGCGGCGGCCCGAAGCCGGGCACGGCCCCGCCCGCCGCCTCGGCCGCCCGGGCCGCCCTCGCCGCCTCGGCGACCGTCCGGCCCCCGGTGTCCGGCCACGCTCCGGCCGCCGGCTCCGGAGCCGGCGCGGCCGGTCCGGGCTCCCGCTCCCCCTCCAGGTCCAGCAGCTGCACCGCGCTGCGCCCGACCGCCGCCGCCAGCGCCGTCGGCAGCCAGTCGCCCCGCCCCAGCCGGGCGGCGGCCGTGCCGTCGCCGTCCAGCCGCTCCCGGAGCCGCTCCGGCGTCGGGCGGGCGGACGGGTCCTTGGCCAGGCAGTCACGGACGAGCGCGGACAGCGGGCCGGCCAGCCCGGAGAGGTCGGGCTCCTCGTGCAGCACCCGGTAGAGCAGGACGGGCGCGCTCACCCCGGAGCCGAACGGCATCCTGCCGGTCGCCGCGTAGGCGAGCACGGCGCCGAGCGAGAAGACGTCGCTGGCCGGCCCGGCGGGCAGGCCGTTCGCCTGCTCCGGTGACATGAAGCCCGGCGAGCCGAACACCTGGCCGGACTGGGTGAGCCCGGTGCCGGAGTCCAGCGCGCGGGCGATGCCGAAGTCGATCAGCCGCGGCCCGTCGAGGGTCAGCAGCACGTTCGACGGCTTGACGTCCCGGTGCACCAGCCCGAGGCCGTGCACCTGGGCGAGCGCCTCGGCGAGGCCCACGCCGAGGGCGCGGACGGCCGGCTCGGGCAGGGGCCCGAACTCCCGTACGGCCTCCGTGAGCGCCGGCCCGGCGACGTAGCCGGTGGCCACCCAGGGGTGGCCGCCCTCGGTGTCCGCGTCCAGGACCGGCGCCGTCCAGGTACCGCCGACCCGCCGGGCCGCCGCCACCTCCTGACGGAACCGGGCCCGGAACTCGGCGTCCCCGGCGAGGTCGCCGCGGACCACCTTGACCGCGACGGTGCGCCCGCCCACCGTCCGACCCAGGTAGACCCGGCCCATTCCGCCCGCCCCGAGCTGCCGCAGCAACCGGTACGCGCCCACCTGCCGCGGATCGTCCGCTGCCAGCGGCTGCATGCCCACGCTCCCCTCCACGCCCGGCGCGGCCTTCCCCGCCTCATGGGTCCTGAGCAGACGCTATCGGTCCGGAAGCACGCGTGGAACAAGATCGAGATCACGGAATGACCGACCGATTACCACGGGGCGGCCGACCGGACCACGTCCCGAGGCACATGACGGCCGGCGACTCCGGGCCGCGCTGGACGAGCGGCCCGGAAGCGGTTCCGGGGCGGACCTGTCAGACGCACCCCGGAAAGCCGGGCTCCGATCGCCGTCGAAAACAAACGCGGAGTACATAACTCCTCATTCCCATCGCGGAGTTGGATTCCGCTTGCGCCGCCGCGAATACCCTCGGCCGGGCGGCGCTCCGGCCCCGGCCGAGCCGGTTCACGAGAGGCACCGGAACCGCACCGGCGGATTTGGTGCCCTCTTGGGCGCGGGGCCCCTCCCCTTGGGGCAGAGTATGGGCTTCGACGCCGGGTAGCCGGACACCATGCCCCGGGTGTTCAATGAGTGTTGACTTCATGTCAGCAAGACCACCGGGGCGACATATTCCGACTTCGGCCGCCCCGGGGCCATGAGCCGCACACAGCGCGGATGGTGGGGTTTTGTCTACCATCGCGGGGGTGTTATCCCCCCTGCCCCGCGTCGGCACATGCAGCATCCTCGTGCTCCGGAGCCCAGACGCCGCCGGGGGTAAACGATGATCCGGGCGACTTCGCCGTCGACCGACGAGCCGGAGTTTGCGACGCCCCGCCACCCCCGGGGTGGTCGGGTCGAAGCCCTGGAGAACGCGCCGGGCGCGGTCCTCGGTGACGGCGGGGCGCCGGAAAAAACACGATCGCCCAAGCTCTGTCCGCTACCTGACACGCGGACAATCGCGCCAGTAGCCAAAAATGACGGTTACGGACTGTAGGATATCACTCATCCTGAATAACCGACTGCAGCGGGGGGCTGGCAGTGTGTGAACGTTTCGGGTAGGCCAGTGGTATGAGCTACATGGCAGCGGGTGGGAGCACGTCCGAAGAGCAGGCGCGGCGACGGCCGCGGCCGGACCGTGGCCGGGCGCCGCGGGCGCAGGCGCGTCCGGGGCGATCGCGCGGTGGGCGGCGGGCCGGCGCGGCGGATCCCGAGTCCTGTGTCCGGAGGGACCGGCGCCCTTGAGGCGGCCCGGCCCGCGACAGCGGACGGTCCACGTCGCACCGGGAGCGCTCCGGTGCACGGCCACCGCGCGACACGGGCGACCGGTGCACCCTGCCCGTCGCCGACAAACGCCTTACACAGTAGGGCAGTTCAATACAGTTGCAGGTTCAGGTATGCCCAGAGGGCGGAACGCAACGGGGAAGGGGGTACCGGCGATGACAGCGGGGGACGAGGTCGCGGGTAGGAGAGGAACGGCCCGACTCGGAAGTCGGCCGGAGGAACGCACGGGGGCCCATTGGCAGACATTCTCTGAACTCAGCGAGTAGGATCATGTTTTCGATCAACACGGATGAGTATGTCGGACCTCCACGGAATCGCACCCGGCACCTCGCCCCCGGTTCCGCCGGTCGGCGGGCCGCGTGGTCGTTGGAACCGGAGGAGGCCCTGGGCTTCCTCAAGGGAGTGATGCCGAGGATCACCTCCGGACCGGGGCAGGTGATCCTGGTCAGCGGCGGGATCGCCAGCGGCAAGACCCAGTTGATGCACGACTTCGGCCATGTCGCGACCCAGGCGGGCGCGTTGACGCTGTACGCCACGGGGGCCGCCGACGAGCAGCACGACTTCGGCGTGATCGACCAGTTACTGGCCTCCCTGAGACTGTCGGCCGAGGTTGCGCGGCGGGTGACCGCGATCCGCGGCCCGGCCGACAAGCGGCAGCTCGAAGGCTGGCAGACCGCGATGCGCACCGCGATCGACGACACGGCGGTGGTCCAGGGGCTCCGCCAGATCCTCCTGGAGCTGGCCGAGGAACACCCGATGGTCATCCTCGTCGACGACCTGCACTTCATCGACCGGCTCTCCTTCCAGATACTCCTGCAGCTGCAACGGCGGATCAAATCGACCAGGCTGCTGATGGTCCTGAGCCAGCCCGACCGGCCGACCGGCGGGCCCCGGACGCAGTGGGCCAGGACCGGCCTGCTCCCCCAGCACCACATCCGGCTCACCCCGTTGACCGAGTCCTCGGTCCGCGACTGGGTGCACGTGACCCTCGGCGGCGCCGTGGCGGCGGCCGGTGCCGTGTTCGGTCCGCTGAACGCCGCCCCCGCCGAGCCCTGGGCCGGCGCGCTCTCGCTGGTGGGCGCGGGCCCGGAGGAGGACCCGGTGCTCGAAGCGGCCGAGGCCCTGGTCGAGGCGGTCGACACCGCCCCCGACCACCCCTGTGCCGACCTGCCCGCACTGATCCTGGACCTCAGCGGGGGCAACCCGCTCCTCGTCGAGGCCCTGATCGACGACTGCACCGATCTCGACGGGGACCCCTGCCGGCTGCCGGGCGCCGGCTACGCGTACGCCGTGTCGGCGGTGCTCGGCCGCCGCGATCCGCTCCTGCCGAAGGTGGCGGGCGCGCTGGCCCTGCTCGACGGCTACGGCTCCCCGGACACGGTGGCCGAACTCTCCGGGATCGAGATCGACTCCGCGGTCGAGATCCTCGACGCCCTGACCGGGGCCGGCCTGATCGCCGAGGGGGCGTTCCGCCACCCGGTGGCCGCCTCGGCCGCCCTCGGCTGCCTGTCCCCGGAGGTCCTCTCCGACCTCCACGTCCGGGCCGCCGAACTGAAGTACCGCCAGGCGGCACCGGTCGGCGAGATCGCCCGGCACCTGGTGGCCTCGGCCGCCACGCCCGGCGACTGGGCGTTCCCGGTCCTGTGCTCGGCGGCCGACCACGCGATGCTCGGCGACGAACTGGACTTCTCCCAGCGCTGCCTCAAGCTCGCACTGGACCTCGCGCCCGGCCACGAGCAGCGCCGGGAGGTGCTCAGCCGGCTCGCCAACGGCACCTTCCGGGTCAATCCGCTGATCACCCAGTCCTACCTCGCGGCCCTGCGCCAGACCTCCCGGGAGGAGTCCGCCGAGCACGCGGGCCGCGCCTCCTCGGCCGGCGGCCGCGGCACCGCCTCGCCCACCGGCGGGGCGGCGTCCGCGGGCCGCTCCGGCACCGGCCAGACCGAGCTGGCGATGCTGGCCCGGATGGCGCTGTGGAACGGTGACGAGGCCGGGTTCAAGCAGGCCCTGGAGTGCCTGCGGAGCGGCCCGGACGCACTCGATCCGCAGTCCGAGGCGGTGCTGATGCTCGCCCACCAGTGGTACTTCGGCCCGTCCCGGTCGCAGCTGGCCGAGGACACCGAACTGGCCGACCTCGACCCGTGGATCGGCACCGCCCGCACCCTGGCCGGCATCTGGGCGCACGGCGGCCTGGCCAACACCAGTGCCAACCAGATCCTGCGGAACTGCCGGCTGTCCGACCTCACCTTCGAAGCGCTGCTCACCGCGATCACCGCGCTGGACTACGGCGGCAAGGCCGAGCTGGCCGAGCAGTGGTGCGCCGTGCTGAGCAGCAAGGCGGTCGCGCACGGCGCGGTCACCTGGCAGGCGATGATCGACGGCGTCTGGTCCGGGATCGCCCTGCGGCGCGGGGACATCCCCACCGCGATCGCGCTGGCGGAGTCCTCCCTGCGGATGCAGAGCTGGGGGGTGCCGGTCAGCTACCCGCTGACCACCCTGCTGAGCGCGCACACCGCGACCGGGGACTTCGACAAGGTGGAGAAGACGCTGCGCCACCCGGTGCCGGACGCCGCCTTCAACACCGTCTACGGCCTGCGCTACCTGCGGGCCCGGGGGCGGTACCACCTGGCCGCCGAACGGCCGCTGGCGGCGATCACCGACATCCACGACTGCCGCCGGATGATGCTCCGCCGGGACCTGGACCTGCCGATGCTGGTGCCGTGGCGCAGCGATCTGGCCGAGGCGCACCTGAAGATGGGCGACACCTCGCTGGCCCTGCGGCTGGCCCGGCAGCAACTCGAACTGTCCTCCGACTCCGACGCCGGCTCGCGGGGCGCGGCCCTGCTGGTCCTGGCCCAGGCCGGGGCGGGCGACGAGCACCAGGAGCCCGCGAGCCAGGCGGTGGAGTGCCTCACCGCCGGCGGGGACCGGCTCGAACTGGCGCGGGCGCTGAAGCTGCTGGGCCTGCCCGGGCCGCAGTTCCTGCAGCCGGCCGGGGTGCCGGTCGTCGACCTCGACGACACCCGCCGCCGGCTCCGGGCCTCGGCCCTGCTCTCCGACATCACGGTGGAGCCGGAGAGCGAGCCGGCCGACTCGGCCGCGCTGAGCGAGGCCGAGCTGCGGGTGGCCCGGCTGGCCGTCCTGGGCCGGACCAACCGTCAGATCAGCAACGCCCTGTTCATCACGGTGAGCACGGTCGAGCAGCACCTCACCAGGATCTACAAGAAGCTGGGCATCCGGGGCCGGAGCGACCTGCCGGCCTCACTGACGGTCTGAGCCCGCTCTCCCGCGGGGAGGGAGCGGACGACCGGGGAACCGGACGGTCCTCGGAGGATCCCGCCGAACGCGCTCCGTCGGAGCGGGTTCGGCGGGATCCTTCCGTCTGCCGGGCCGGGGTGGCGGAAGGATCCCGACCATCACCGGCCCGGGCTGCCGTCGGCTCAGGTGGTCGCGGCCCCCGGCCGGTACCGGACCCGGTGCCAGCGGCTGCGGCCGGGCGGGCCGGTCGGGCCCGGCGGGCCGGTGGGGCCGGCCGGTCCCGACGGGCCTGGCGGGCCGGTCACGAGGATTCGAGCTCGTCGTCGAGGATCCCGAACAGCTCCTCGGCGGTGATCGCGTCGAGGTCCTCGGCCGGATCGGCGTCCGCGGCCGTCCCAGGCGCCCCGGAGGTACCGGCCGCGGTCCCGGCCGCGGCGGCGACCAGGGCGCGCAGCCCGGCCGTGGCCTCGGAGCGCTCCGGGTCCGTCAGGGCCCCGGACTCCAGCAGGGCCCGGATCGCGGCCAGGTGGTCGGCCAGCGCGGATCCGGCACTGGGCAGTTCCTCGCCGAGCCGGGCCGCCAGGGCGGACACCGCCGGGTAGTCGAAGACGACCGTGGCCGGCAGCCGGCAGCCGGTGACCGCGTCCAGCCGGTTGCGCAGCTCGATCGCGGTCAGCGAGTCGAGGCCGAGTTCGAGGAAGCCCTTGTCCGGGTCGACGGCCTCGGGGCGGTCGTGGCCGAGCACCGCCGCGGTGGCGGCCCGCACCAGCTCGACCAGGGCGTCCGCCCGGTCGCGCCCGGCCAGCTCGGCGATCCGGGCCCAGGCCCCGCCGGCGGCCGGTGCGCCCGCGCCCTCGGCGCCCGTTCCCGGCCCCGCCGCCGCGCGGCGGCGCACGGGTCCGCGGAGCAGGCCGCGCAGCAGGTGCGGCACCTCCCCGGCGTCCGCGGCCTGGGCGGCGAGTGCGGAGAGGTCGAGGTTGACCGGCAGCAGGACCGGTTCCTCGCCGCGGACCGCCGCGTCGAACAGGGCGAGCCCCTCGGCGACCGAGAGCTCCTGGACTCCGCCCCGGGCCAGCCGGACCCGGTCGGACTCCCGCAGCCCGGCGCCCATGCCGCCGCCAGCCGCCTCGTCGGCCCACAGGCCCCAGGCCAGGCTGTGCGCGACCCGGCCGTCGGCGGCGCGCCGGGCGGCCAGGGCGTCGAGGAAGGCGTTGGCCGCCGCGTAGCTGCCCTGGCCGGCGGCGCCGAGGGTGCCGCTGACGGAGGAGAACAGCGCGAACACCGCCAGGTCGAGGCCCTCGGTGAGGGCGTGCAGGTTCCAGGCCGCGTCGATCTTCGGGCGCAGCACCGCCGCCATCCGCTGCGGGGTCAGCGAGCCGATCACGCCGTCGTCGACCACGCCCGCCGCGTGCACCAGCCCGGTGAGCGGCCGGTCGGCGGGGATCGAGCCGAGCAGCCGCTCCAGCGCGTCCCGGTCGGCGGCGTCGCAGGCGGCCACCGTCACCTCGGCGCCGAGCGCGGTCAGTTCGGCGGCCAGCTCGGCCGCGCCGGGGGCGTCCGGGCCGCGGCGCCCGGCCAGCAACAGGTTCCGGGCGCCGTGGCCGGTCACCAGGTGCCGGGCGAGCGCGGCGCCGAGCGCGCCGGTGCCGCCGGTGATCAGTACGGTGCCGGCCGGGTCGAGCCCGGGGCGGTCCGCCGGTTCCGGCCGGGTGCGGGCCAGCCGCGGGACCGTCGGCACGCCGTCCCGTACGGCGAGGCACGGTTCGCCGCCCAGGGCGAGGGCGAGCGCGGCGGGCGGCAGGACGGCGTCCGGCGCCGGGTCCGACGGCGTGCCCGCCGGGGCGGCGGGCTCCAGGTCCAGCAGGACGAAGCGGCCGGGGTACTCCTGCTGGACGGTGCGGATCAGGCCCCAGAGCGGGGCGTGCACCAGGTCCGTGACGGTGTCCCCGGGGCCGGCGGCGACCGCACCCCGGGTCACCACGGCGATCCGGTGGTCGGCGAACCGCGGGTCGGCGGCCCAGCCCTGCACCAGGGCGAGCATCCGGTCCGCGGCGGCGCGGGCGGCGGGCGCGTCCTGCTCCCCGGCGGGCGCCCAGCACGGCAGGAGGACCAGCGGCGCCGCCTCGCCGGTGCCCGGCTGCGGGCCGGCCGCGGCCAGCGCCGCCCAGTCCGGGTACGCCAGGACCGGGTGCCCGGCGGCCGCCAGCGCCGTGCCGAGGCCGAGGCCGTCGCCGCCCAGGACGGTGCAGGCGGCGGGGGCGGGGGTCTGCCCGGGGTCGGCCGCGGGAGTCCAGTCGAGGCGGAACAGCCGGTCGGCCCCGGTGCCGGCCGCCGGGCCGCCGGGGGCCGGGATCGAGCGGAAGGCGAGTTCGGCGACGCTGAGGACCGGTCGGCCGTCCGGGTCGGCCGCGCTGATCGCCGCCGCGTCGGGGCCGTTGAAGGAGACCCGCACCCGGAGCGCGGCCGCGCCCGCCGCGTGCAGGCGCACGCCCGACCAGGAGAACGGCACCATGCCCCGGTCGGTCTGCGGCCCGGCGAAGCCGACCGCGTGCAGGACGGCGTCCAGCAGCGCCGGGTGCAGGCCGAAGGCGCCCGCCTCCTCCTGCTCGGACGCGGGCAGCGCGACCTCGGCGTGGATGTCCTCCCCGACGGTCCACGCCGCGGTGAGCCCGCGGAAGGCGGGGCCGTAGGCGTACCCCTGCTCGGCGAGGGCCGGGTAGACGCCGGAGAGGTCCAGGGCGGTGGCCCCGGCCGGCGGCCAGGCCTCCGGCAGCGGCGCGGGGGCGCTCCCGGCCCCGTCCGCGGCGAGGGTGCCGACCGCGTGCCGGGTCCAGCGTTCCTCGCCCGCTCCGGCGGCCGTCACGGCCGGGCGCGAGTGGATCGTGACGGTGCGCCGGTCGGCCTCGTCCGGTCCGTCCACCGCGACCCGCAGGTCCGTGCCCGCCGCGGTGTCCAGCACCAGCGGGGCCTCCAGGGTGAGCTCCTCCAGCAGCGGGCAGCCGACCTCGTCCCCGGCCCGGACGGCGAGCTCCACGAACCCGGTGCCGGGCAGCAGGACCGCGCCGTGGACGGCGTGGTCGGCCAGCCAGGGCCGGGAGGTCGGGGAGATCCGGCCGGTCAGCACGACCCCGCCGGTCTCGGGCAGGTCCACGACCGCGCCCAGCAGCGGATGGGCCGCCGCACCCTGGCCTGCGCCGGCCGAGCCCGCGGCCGCCGCGCCGCCCGCCGAGCGGCCGAGCCAGTACTCGCGCTCCTCGAACCCGTACCGGGGCAGGTCCACCCGGCGGGCGCCGCTGCCCGCGTAGTAGGCGGGCCAGTCCACCGGCGCGCCGTGGGCGTGCAGGGCGCCGAGGGCGGTGGCGATCGTCGTCTCCTCGACCCGGTCGCGGCGGAGCAGCGGGACGGCCAGGACGTCCTCGGCGGCGCTCCCGGCGGCGTCGAGGCACTGGCCGACCAGGGCGGTCAGCGTGGCGTCCGGGCCGAGCTCGACGAAGCGGGTCACGCCCTGGTCGAGCAGGGTCCGGACGCCGTCGGCGAACCGCACCGTCTCCCGGACGTGCCGCACCCAGTACTCGGGGTCCTGCAGCTCGCCGGCCGCGACCAGGGCGCCGGTCAGGTTCGACACCACCGGGATCCGGGCCAGGCCGTACTCCAGGCCCTTGGCCGTACGGCGGAACTCGTCGAGCATCGGCTCCATCAGGGCGGAGTGGAAGGCGTGCGAGACGGTCAGCGCCTTGCTGCGCCCGAACCCGGCGGCGACCCGGGCCACCACCTCGGCCTCGCCCGAGATCACCACGGCGCGCGGGCCGTTGACGGCGGCGACGTCCACGCCCGGCAGCAGCGCGGCGCGGACCTCGTCCTCGGTGGCGACGACGGCGGTCATCGCGCCGCCGGCCGGCAGCGCCTGCATCAGCCGGCCGCGGGCCGCCACCAGGGCGCAGGCGTCCTCCAGCGACCAGACCCCGGCCGCGTACGCCGCCGCGAGCTCGCCGATCGAGTGCCCGGCCACGAAGTCCGGGCGCAGCCCCCAGGACTCCGCCAGGCGGTACAGCGCCACTTCGACGGCGAACAGCGCGGCCTGGGCGTGGCCGGTCAGGTTCAGGGCCTCGGCGTCCGTCCCGATCACCGCGCGCAGCGGCCGGTCCAGGTGCCGGTCCAGTTCGGCGCAGACCTCGTCGAACGCGGCCGCGAACGCGGGGAAGGCCGCGGCCGCCGCGGCGCCCATCCCGGCCCGCTGCGCGCCCTGGCCGGTGAACAGGAACGCGGTGGCCGCGCCGGGCCGCACCGCACCGCCCAGCACCGAGGGCGACGGGCGGCCCGCGGCGAGCGCGGCCAGACCGTCCAGCAGCTCTCCGGTGTCGGCCCCGAGCACCACCGCGCGGTGCTCCAGGGCGGCGCGGGAGGTGGCGAGCGAGAACCCGACGTCGACCGGGTCCCGTCCCGCCCCGAGGAGGGCGTCCCGCAGCCGGGCCGCCTGCCGCGGCAGGGCCTCGGCGCTGTGCGCCGACACCGGCCAGAGCAGCGGCCCCGCCGGGGCGGAGACCTCCCGCGCGGGCTCCTCGGCGCGGAACTCCTCCAGGATCACGTGCGCGTTCGTCCCGCTGATCCCGAACGAGGAGACGCCGGCCCGGCGCACCCGCTCCCCCTCCGGCCAGGGCACCGGCTCCGTCAGCAGCTCGACCCGGCCGGCCGTCCAGTCCACCTGCGGGGACGGCTCGTCGCTGTACAGGCTCCGGGGCAGCACGCCGTGCCGCATCGCCATCATCATCTTGACGACCCCGGCGACGCCGGCGGCGGCCTGGGCGTGCCCCATGTTCGACTTGACCGACCCCAGCCACAGCGGCCGGCCGTCGGCCCGCTCCTGCCCGTAGGTGGCCAGCAGGGCCTGGGCCTCGATCGGGTCGCCGAGCCGGGTGCCGGTGCCGTGGCCGTCCACCGCGTCCACGTCCGCCGCCGCCAGGCCCGCGTCGGCGAGGGCGGCCCGGATCACCCGCTGCTGCGAGGGGCCGTTGGGCGCGGTGAAGCCGCTGGACGCGCCGTCGGAGTTGACCGCCGTCCCGCGCACCACGCCCAGGATCCGGCGCCCGTTGCGGATCGCGTCCGACAGCCGCTCGACCACCAGGACGCCGGCGCCCTCGGCCCAGCCGACGCCGTCGGCCGAGGCCGAGTACGACTTGCAGCGCCCGTCCGAGGCCAGGCCGCGCTGCCGGGAGAACTCGATGAACGCCTCGGGCGTGGCCATCACCGTCACGCCGCCGACCAGGACCAGCGAGCACTCGCCGCGGCGCAGCGCCTGCGCGGCCAGGTGGAGGCCGACCAGCGAGGACGAGCAGGCCGTGTCGACCGTCATCGACGGCCCTTCCAGCCCCAGGGTGTAGGAGACCCGGCCGGAGACCACGCTGAGTTCGGTGCTGGTCAGCAGGTGCCCGGCGGCGTCCGCCGCGTCGGCGCCGCGCACCCCGTAGTCCGAGAAGCTGCACCCGGCGAACACCCCGGTGGCGCTGCCGCGCAGGCCGACCGGGTCGATGCCCGCGTCCTCCAGGGCCTCCCAGGAGCACTGGAGGAACAGCCGCTGCTGCGGGTCCATCGCCAGCGCCTCCCGGGGGGAGATGCCGAAGAACCCGGCGTCGAACCGCGCGGCGTCCTCCACGAACCCGCCGGACTTGGCGTAGGTGGTGCCGACGTGCTCCGGGTCGGGGTGGTAGATGCCGTCGACGTCCCAGCCCCGGTCGGCGGGGAACTCTCCGACGGCGTCGATCCCCTCGGCGACCAGCTCCCAGAGCGCGTCGGCACCGTCGACCCCGCCCGGGTAGCGGCAGCCGACGCCGACCACCGCCAGCGGCTCGGCCGCCGCGGCGGCCAGCTGCTGGTTCTGCCGGCGCAGGCGCTTGGCCTCCTTGAGGGACGCCCGCAGCGCCTCTTCCAGACGTTCGGTGGAGCCGGTCACGTGCGGGCCTCGCAATCTTCCGGGGGTGGAACGGTCAACGGGATGCGTCGTCGCTGAGCGCGAGGTCGATCAGGCTCTGGGTGTCCAGGTCGTCGAGGTCGTCGTCGTCCTCGTCGTCGTCGGACGCGACGGCGGCGGCGGCCACGGCGGCGGCAGCAGCGGGAGCGGCGGCGGGCACCGCCGGGCCGGCGGCGCCGTCCAGCTCGGCCAGGCCGAGCAGGACCTCGTAGACGCCGGCCGCGCGCAGCCGCTCCACCGGGATCGAGCCGAACGCCCGGCGCAGCGCGGCGACCTCCGCCGGGTCGCCGGACGGCCCGTCCGCGGCCGCCTCGGGCACGAAGCGCTCGCGCAGGTGGGCGGCGAGCTCGGCCGGGTTCGGGTAGTCGAAGACCACCGTGGCCGGCAGCCGCAGGCCGCTGGCCGTGGCCAGCCGGTTGCGCAGCTCCACCGTGGTGAGCGAGTCGAAGCCCATG
Source organism: Kitasatospora sp. NPDC057692 (assembly GCF_042799475.1). Taxonomy (NCBI): domain Bacteria; kingdom Bacillati; phylum Actinomycetota; class Actinomycetes; order Kitasatosporales; family Streptomycetaceae; genus Kitasatospora; species Kitasatospora sp. NPDC057692. Next base: position 43,407 of record NZ_JBHVIV010000039.1, read on the forward strand.
TTCTGGAAGGGCTGGTTCGGGCCGATCGCCCCGGCGCCCGCGTGCCCGAGCACGGTGGCGGCCAGGCCGCGCACCAGGTCCTCGAACACGCGCTGCGCACCGCCGGCGTCCAGGCCGGCGAGCCGGGCGGAGAGCACGGCCGGCCCGTCGTGCGCCGCGGCCGCCGCCGACCGGGGCGCGCCTGCCCCGCCCGGGCCGCCCCGGCCGCCCGGGCCGGCGAGTCCGTTGAGGATGGAGGGCAGTTCCTCGCCCTGGGCGCGCAGGGCGCCCCGGTCGAGGCTGATCGGCACCAGGATCGGCGCGGCCAGTTCGAGCGCCGTGTCGAACAGGGCCAGGCCGTCCTCGGTGGACAGGCCGAGCACCCCGGCCCGGGCCATCCGGATCAGGTCGGTCTGCGGCAGCTCGCCGGACATGCCGCGCTCGGCCCACATGCCCCAGGCCAGTGACTGCCCGGCCAGGCCCCGGGCGCGGCGGTGCGCGGCCAGGGCGTCCAGGAAGGAGTTGGCCGAGGCGTAGTTGGCCTGCCCCGGTGCGCCCCAGGTCCCGGCGGCCGAGGAGAACAGCACGAAGGCCGCGAGGTCCAGGTGCGCGGTCAGCTCGTGCAGGTGCCAGGCGACATCGGCCTTGGGACGCAGCACGGTGTCCATCCGCTCGGGGTTCAGCGACCCGAGGACGCCGTCGTCCAGGACGCCCGCGCAGTGCACGACGCCGGTCAGCGGGCGGTCGGCCGGGACCGAGGCGAGCAGCGCCGCCAGCGCGGCCGGGTCGGCGGCGTCACAGGCCTCCAGCCTGACCTCGGCGCCCAGGCCGGACAGCTCGGCGACCAGCTCGGCGGCCCCGGGGCCGTCCGGGCCGCGCCGGCTGACCAGCAGCAGGCTCCCGACGCCGTGCGCGGTCACCAGGTGCCGGGCGATCAGACCGCCGAGCACGCCCGTGCCGCCGGTCAGCAGCACGGTGCCGGCGGCCAGTTCCCGTCCGGCGGCGGGGACCGGCCACACGGTGTCGCCGGACGGGCCGAGGCTGTCCGCGGCCCGGGCCAGGCGCGGTACCAGGAGCCGGTCGCCGCGCACGGCGACCTGGTGCTCGTCCAGGGCGAGCGCGGCGGCCAGCGCGGCCGTGCGTCCGGCCTCCGCCGCGGCGTCGCCCTCGAAGCCGGACGCGGGCGCCTCGTCGAGGTCGATCAGCATCGCCCGGCCCGGGTTCTCCACCTCGGCGGTGCGCACCAGGCCCCAGACCGCCGCGGCGGCCAGGTCGGTGACCGCCGGGTCCGCGGGCCCGGTCGCCATCGCGCACCGGGTGACCACGACCAGCCGGGAGCCGTCCAGCAGCTCCTCGTCCAACCAGCCCTGGACCAGGGCGAGCATCCGGTGCACCGCCCCGTGCACCCCGGCGATGCCGGGCTCGTCGCCTACGCCGGGCAGGCAGGGCACCACGACCAGCTCCGGCGGCTGCGCACCGGCCTTCAGCGCGGCGCGCAGCGCGGCCAGGTCGGCGTGGACCGCGCCGGCGCCCGACGGTTCGAGCGCCGCGGCGATGCCCGCGGTGTCCGCGGTGTCCGCGGTGTCCGCGGTGTCCGCGCCGATGATCGCCCAGCCGCGGGCGCCCCGGTCCGACTGCTCCGCCGGGTCGGCCGGGATCCAGTTCAGGACGAGCAGGGAGTCGTCGGCGGAGTCGGCGACCGGCTGCGGGGCGGGGCGCACCGCCAGCGACTCGGCCGAGAAGACCGGAGCCCCGGTGCCGTCGGCGCAGTGCACCCCGACGGCGCCGCCCTCGGCCGGACGCACCCGCACCCGCAGGGCGCCGGCGCCCCGGGCGTGCACGGCCATCTCGCCCCAGGAGAACGGGACCATCGGAGGCCCGTCGACCGCCTCGGTGTCGCGCAGCGCACCGGCGTGCAGCGCCGAGTCCAGCAGCGCCGGGTGCACGGCGAACCCGTCGGTCTGCGCGCCCTCGGGCAGCGCGACCTCCGCGAACACCTCCTCACCGCGGCGCCAGGCGGCGCGCAGCCCCTGGAACACCGGGCCGTAGCGCAGCCCCGACGCGGCCAGTGCCGGGTAGACCTCGGAGACGTCGAGCTGCTCCGCCCCCTGCGGCGGCCAGACCGCCAGGTCGGTGAAGCCGTCGATCCCGGCCTCGGCCAGCCGGCCGCTCGCGTGCCGGAGCCAGTCCGCGGTGGACGGCGCGTCGGCCGCCCGCGAGTACACCGCGACCGGCCGCCTGCCGTCCTCCTCGGCCGCGCCGACCCGCACCTGGACGGCGCGCGCCGCGGTGGCCCGGCCGGGCTCGTCGGGGCCGAACACCAACGGGGCTTCGAGGATCAGCTCCTCCACCTGGCCGTAGCCCGCGCGCTCGCCCGCCGTCAGCGCCAGATCGGCGAACGCGGTGCCCGGCAGCAGGATCTGACCGGACACGACGTGGTCGGCGAGCCACGGGAACGCGTCGAGGGACAGTCGCCCGGCCAGCATCCAGCCCTGCCCGTCGGCCAGCGCGGTACCGGCGCCGAGGAAGGGGTGCTCGACCGGTTCGAGCCCGGTGTCGGCGACGTCGCGCGCGGTGTCGGAGAGCAGCCAGTAGCGCCGACGCTGGAAGGGGTAGGTGGGGAGGTCGGTGGTGCCGGTGCCCGGGTGGAAGGTGGTCCAGTCGACGGTGGTGCCGTGGGTGTGGAGGGCGGCGAGGGCGGTGACGGCGGACTGTTCTTCGGGGCGGCCCTTGCGCAGGGTGGGGATGAGGGCCTGGTCGCCGTCGGTGGTGCTGTGTGCGGCCATGGCGGTGAGGACGGCGTCGGGGCCGAGTTCGACGAGGCGGGTGGCGCCGCCGGTGGTGGTGAGGGTGGTGAGGGCGTCGGCGAAGCGGACGCTTTCGCGGACCTGGCGGACCCAGTACTCGGGGTCGCTCAACTCGCCTTCGGCGGCGGTCTTCCCGGTGAGGGTGGAGACCAGGGGAATCGTCGGCTGGTGGTAGGTGAGGGTGGCGGCGACGGTGCGGAACTCGTCGAGCATCGGCTCCATGAGGGCGGAGTGGAAGGCGTGGGAGACGGTCAGGGCCTTGGTGCGCTCGAAGCCTGCGGCGACCTTTGCCACCGCGTCGGTGTCGCCGGAGACGACGACGGCGCGGGGGCCGTTGACGGCGGCGATGTCGACGCCGGGCAGGAGGGCGGCGCGGACCTCGTCCTCGGTGGCGACGATGGCGGTCATCGCGCCGCCGGTGGGCAGGGCCTGCATCAGCCGGGCCCGGGCCGCGACCAGGGTGCAGGCGTCCTCCAGGGACCAGACCCCGGCGGCGTGGGCGGCGGCGAGTTCGCCGATGGAGTGTCCGGCGACGTAGTCGGGGGTGACGCCCCAGGACGCGAACAGGCGCAGCAGGGCCGTCTCGACGGCGAACAGCGCGCACTGCGCGTAGCCGGTCCGGTCGAGCAGGCCTTCGTCGGACGGGGACCACATGACGTCCTTGAGCGGTCGCTCCAGTCCCTTGTCGAGGATGGCGCAGACCTCGTCCAGGGCGGTGGCGAACACCGGGAAGGTGCGGTACAGCTCCTCGCCCATGCCCGTGCGCTGCGAGCCCTGGCCGGTGAACAGGAACGCCGTCCGCCCGGCCGCGCTGGTCCCGTGGACGATGCCGGGGGCATCGGTTCCGGTCGCCAGCGCGGTCAGGCCCGCGAGCACCTCCTCACGGCCGGAACCGACCACAACCGCACGGTGCTCGAAGTGCGTACGCTCCGTCGCCAACGACCGCCCGATCAGGGGCAGTTCAGCATCCGAGGCAGCCTCGACCCGCTCCAGCAGCAGCCCTGCCTGCGCCCGCAGTGCCGCAGGCGTGCGCGCCGACACCGGCCACACCACCACACCGGAAGGAGCCTGCACGTCGCCTTCCTCCATGGCGGCGGCTTCCTCGACGATCACGTGCGCGTTGGTGCCGCTGAGCCCGAACGCGGACACCCCGGCCCGGCGGGGGCGTTCCCCGGCCGGCCACGCCACCTCGTCGGTGAGCAGCCGCACCCCGCCCCTGGACCAGTCGACGTGCGAGGACGGCGCGTCCACGTGCAGCGTGCGCGGCAGTACGCCGTGCCGCAGCGCCATCACCATCTTGATGACACCGGCCACCCCGGCCGCCGCCTGGGTGTGCCCGAAGTTGGACTTCACCGACCCCAGCCACAGCGGCCGCTCCTCGGCCCGCTCGCGCCCGTAGGTCGCCAGCAGCGCCTGCGCCTCGATCGGGTCGCCCAGCGTCGTCCCGGTCCCGTGCGCCTCGACCGCGTCCACGTCGCCCGTCTCCAGGCCCGCGTCCGCCAGCGCCGCCCGGATCACCCGCTGCTGCGCCGGACCGTTCGGGACGCTGAACCCGCTCGACGCCCCGTCCTGGTTCACCGCACTGCCGCGGAGCACCGCGAGCACCGGGTGGCCGTTGCGCCGGGCATCGGAGAGCCGCTCCAGCAGCAGCATGCCCGCGCCCTCCGAGCAGCCGACGCCGTCGGCCGCGTCGGCGAACGCCTTGCAGCGCCCGTCGGGCGCCAGGCCGCGCTGCTCGCTGAAGTAGACGAACATGTCGGGCTCGGTCATCACCGTGACGCCGCCGGCCAGGGCGAGCGTGCACTCGCCCCGGCGCAGCGCCTGCGCCGCGAGGTGCAGGCCGACCAGCGAGGACGAACAGGCCGTGTCCACCGACACCGCCGGGCCCTCCAGGCCCAGGGTGTAGGAGACCCGCCCGGAGATCAGGCTGCCGTCGCTGCTGCCCGGGCCGTAGTCGTGGTACATCACCCCTGCGTAGACCCCGGTCGCGCTGCCGCGCAGGGTGGCCGGACGGATCCCGGCCCGCTCCAGCGCCTCCCACGACACCTCCAGCAGCAGCCGCTGCTGCGGGTCCATGCCCAGCGCCTCGCGCGGCGAGATGCCGAAGAACTCCGCGTCGAACTCGCCCGCGCCGTCGACGAAGCCGCCGTCCAGCGAGTAGGTGGTGCCGGGCGTGTAGGCCGCGTCGCGGGCGGCGGACCCGGGCTCGTGGAGCCGGCCCAGGTCCCAGCCGCGGTCAGCGGGGAAGGTGCCGACCGCGTCCACGCCCCCGGCGACCAGCCGCCACAGCCCCTCCGGCGAGGTGACCCCGCCCGGGAAGCGGCAGCCCATGCCGATGATCGCCACGGGCTCGCCCTGGGCCGCCGTCAGCCGGTCGTTCTCCTTGCGCAGCACCGCGTTGTCCAGGACCGCCTGGCGCAGTGCCGCGACGATCCGCTCGGTGGATTCCGACTCGCTCACGACTGGTCATCCTGTCCGCCGTAGACCGACTTCATCAGTTCCTCGACACTCATGGCGGCGATCTCCTCCTGGAGCGACGCGCTCTCGGCGGCGGCGGTGCCGTCCGCCGTCGGCCCGGCCTGGTCCTCGGGTGCGTCCGGGACCAGTTCGTCCAGCAGGTAGTCCGCCAGCGGCTGCGCCGTCGGGTAGTCGAAGATCAGCGTCGCGGGCAGGCGCAGCCCGGTCTCGGCGCCGATCCGGTTGCGCAGCTCGACGGCTGCCAGGGAGTCCAGGCCCAGGTCGGTGAAGCCCTTGTCCGGGTCGATCTGGGTGGTGTCGGGGTAGCCGAGCACGCCCGCGGTGTGCCGCAGGACCAGGTCGAGCACGACGGCCGTCCGCTTCTCCGGGGCCATCGCCGCCAACCGGACGTCCAGGGCCGCCTCCGGGGTTGCGGAGCCGGCCGCGACGGTGGCCAGGGTGCGCCGGGCCGGGCCGCGGAGCAGGCCGCGCAGCAGGGCCGGCGGCTCGGGCGGGGTCTGCCCGGCCGCGGCCGTCGGGCGCGGGGCCAGCTTGATCGGGGCGAGGGCCGGTGCGGCGGTGCCGAGCGCCGCGTCGAACAGGGCCAGGCCCTCCTCCGCGGACAGTTCGGCGACGCCGGAGCGGGCGAGCCGCTCCAGGTCCACCTGGTCCTCGCTGCCCTGCCACGGGCCCCAGGCCAGGGCCTTGGCCGGCAGGCCCTGGGCCGCGCGGTACTCGGCGAGGGCGTCGAGGAACACGTTGGCCGCCGCGTAGTTCGCCTGGCCTGCGGTGAGCACGAGGCCGCCGGCCGAGGAGTAGAGCACGAAGGCCTTCAGGTCCAGCCCCTTGGTCAGTTCGTGCAGGTGCCAGGCGGCGTCGACCTTGGGCCGCAGCACCGCGTCGACCTGGCCGGTGGTCAGCGAGCCGAAGACGGCGCTGTCCATCAGTCCGGCGGCGTGCACGACGGCGGTGAGCGGGTGGCCGTCCGGGACGGCGCCGAGGAGTGCGGCCAGCGCGTCGGGGTCGGCCACGTCGCAGGCCGCGAAGACGGCCTCGGCCCCGAGCTCGCCGAGTTCGGCGGCCAGTTCGGCGGCGCCCGGCGCGTTCGCGCCCTGCCGGCTGGTCAGCAGCAGGTGCCGCACGCCGTGCTCGGCCGCCAGGTGCCGGGCCAGGTGGCCGCCCAGCAGCCCGGCGCCGCCGGTGATCAGGACCGTGCCCTCCGGGTCCCAGGCGGCCGGGTCGGCCGGGTCCGCCGGGAGCGGTTCGGCCCGTTCGAGGCGGGGCAGCCAGACGGCTCCCCCGCGCACCGCGGCCTCCGGCTCGCCCGAGGCGACGACCGCGGGCAGCGCCAGCAGCGAGGCGGGCGAGCCGTCGGTGTCGACCAGGACCAGCCGGCCCGGGTTCTCGGCCTGCGCGGACCGGATCAGGCCCCACAGCGGGGCCTGGACCAGGTCCGGGCCCTCGGTGTCGGCGGGGGTCGTGACGGCGTTGGTGGTCAGCACGACCAGGCGCGCCCGCGGGTCCCCCGGCTCGGCGAGCCAGTCGGCGACGCCGGCGAGCGTGCGGTGGACCAGCGTCCGGACCTCCTCCGGCACGGTGCCGGTGCCCGTCGCGCAGGTCAGCACGACCACCTCGGCGTGCGGTGCCTCGGTGGCGGGGACCACCGGGAACGGCAGGGCCGGGCCTTCCGCGGTGCCGAGCAGCGCCCAGCCCTCGGGGGCCTCGGCCGTCCCGACGGCGGGGCCGGGCTGCCAGCCGATCCGCAGCAGCGCGTCCCGGGCCGGGTCGGCGCCGCCGAGCCGGTCGGCGGTGACCGGGCGGACCACCAGCGCGTCGATCCGGGCCACCGGCGCTCCGGCCGGGTCGGCCAGGTCCAGGGTGGTTCCCTTGGCCCCGGGCAGCACCCGGACCCGCAGCGCGCTCGCGCCCGCCGCGTACAGCCGCACCCCGGTCCAAGCGAACGGGATGGTCGCCTCGCCGACGGCCTTCGGGCCACCGTCCACCAGGAAGTCCATGGCGCCGAGGGCGGAGTCCAGCAGCGCCGGGTGGATGCCGAAGCCCGCGGTGTCGGTGCCCTCGGGCAGGGCGATCTCGGCGAGGACCTCCGCGACGGCGCCGTCGGCGCGGCGGACCCAGATCGCCTTCATGCCCTGGAAGACCGGGCCGTAGCCGAAGCCGAGGTCGGCGAGGTCGGCGTAGACGCCGTCGATGTCCACCGGCTCGGCGTCGGCCGGCGGCCAGGCGGCGGCCTCGAAGGACGGCTGCCCGGACCGGTCGGCGCGGGTGAGCGTGCCGGCCGCGTGCTGCGTCCAGGGCGCGCCGACGGCGGCCGCGTCGCGCGAGTAGACCGCCAGCGTGCGCCGGCCGTCCTGGTCGCCGCCGAGCACCACCCGGACGCTGGTGGAGACGCCGTCCTGGAGGATCAGCGGGGCCTGCTGGGTCAGCTCCTCCAGCAGGTCGAAGCCGACCTCGTCGCCGGCCCGGACCGCCAGTTCGACGAACGCGGCGCCGGGGAGCAGCGCGGTGTCCATCACCAGGTGGTCGCGCAGCCACGGCTGGCGGGCGAGCGAGAGCGTCCCGGTGAGCACCACGCCGCCGGTGTCCGGCAGTTCGACCACGGCGCCGAGCAGCGGGTGCCCGGCCCCGTCCACACCGGCGGAGGCGACGTCGCCGGCCGGCGCGGTGGCGTTGAGCCAGTACTCCTTGCGCTGGAAGGCGTAGGTCGGCAGGGCGACCTTGCGGGCGCCGCGCCCGGCGAACACCCCGTGCCAGTCCACGGCGACGCCGCGCACGTGCAGTCCGGCCAGGGCGTTGAGCACGGTCCTGGTCTCCTCGCCGGTGCGGCGCAGGGTCGGGAGCAGCACCTGGCCGTCGGTGACGCTGTGCCCGGCCATGCCGGTGAGGACGGCGTCGGGGCCGAGTTCCACGAACCGGGACACGCCGCTGGTGCTGAGCGTGGTGACGGCGTCGGCGAAGCGGACGCTCTCGCGGACCTGCCGGACCCAGTAGTCGGGGCTGCCGAGCTCCTCGGCGGTGGCGAGCCTCCCGGTGAGGGTGGAGACCACCGCGACGGTCGGCTCCCGGTAGGTGAGCCTCGCGGCGACGGCCCGGAACTCCTCCAGCATCGGCTCCATCAGGGCCGAGTGGAAGGCGTGCGAGACGGTCAGCGCCTTGCTGCGCCGGAAGCCGGCGGCGACCTTGGCCACCGCCTCCGTGTCGCCCGAGATCACCACGGCGCGCGGGCCGTTGACGGCGGCGATGTCGACGCCGGGCAGCAGCGCGGCGCGGACCTCGTCCTCGGTGGCGACGATCGCGGTCATCGCCCCGCCGGTGGGCAGGGCCTGCATCAGCCGGGCCCGGGCCGAGACCAGCGCGCAGGCGTCCTCCAGCGACCACACGCCGGCGGTGTACGCGGCGGCGAACTCGCCGATCGAGTGTCCGGCCACGTAGTCCGGCCGCACCCCCCAGGACTCGAACAGCCGCAGCAGCGCCACCTCGACCGCGAACAGCGCGCACTGCGCGTAGCCGGTCCGGTCGAGCAGGCCCTCCTCCGAGGGGGACCACATGACGTCCTTGAGCGGACGCTCAAGCCTCTTGTCCAGGACGGCGCAGACCTCGTCCAGGGCGGCCGCGAAGGCCGGGAAGACGCGGTACAGCTCCGCGCCCATGCCCACCCGCTGCGAGCCCTGGCCGGTGAACAGGAAGGCCAGCCGGCCGGCCGAGCGGGCGGTCGCCCGGACCAGGCCCGCGGACGCGCCGCCCGAGGCCAGCTCGGTCAGGGCGTGCACCGCGGCCTCGCGGTCCGCGGCCAGGACCACCGCGCGGTGGTCCAGGGCGGCGCGGGTGGTGGCCGTGGAGAAGGCCGCGTCCAGCAGTTCGGTCGAGGCGTCCAGCCGCTCGGCGAGCCGGGCGGCCTGCTCGCGCAGCGCGTCCGCGGTGCTGCCGGACACGGCCAGCGGGACCAGCGGCAGCGCGGGCGCGGGGTCGGCGGGGCGCTCCGGCCTGGTCGGGCGGACCGGCGGGGCCTCCTCGACGATCACGTGCGCGTTGGTGCCGCTGATGCCGAAGGAGGAGATGCCGGCGCGGCGCGGGCGGCCCTGCGGGGTCCACGGCCGGGCCTCGGTGAGCAGTTGCACCGCGCCGCTGGACCAGTCGACGTGCGGGGACGGCGCGTCCACGTGCATGGTCTTGGGCAGCAGGTCGTGGCGCAGGGCCTGCACCACCTTGATCACCGCCGCCGCGCCGCCGGCGGCCTGCGCGTGGCCGATGTTGGACTTGACCGAGCCGAGCCACAGCGGCCGGTCGGCCGGGCGGCCCTGGCCGTAGGTGGCGAGCAGGGCCTGCGCCTCGATCGGGTCGCCCAGCCGGGTGCCCGAGCCGTGCGCCTCGACCGCGTCGACGTCCGCCGGGGTGAGCGCCGCCGCGGCCAGCGCGGCGTGGATCACCCGCTCCTGGGACGGTCCGTTCGGGGCGGTGAGCCCGTTGGAGGCGCCGTCCTGGTTGACCGCGGAGGCCCGTACGACGGCCAGCACCTCGTGGCCGTTGCGCCGGGCGTCGGAGAGCCGCTCCAGCAGCAGCAGGCCCGCGCCCTCGGCCCAGCCGACGCCGTCGGCGGCCGCGGCGAAGGACTTGCAGCGGCCGTTGGGCGACAGCACGCCCTGTCGGCTGGAGTCCACGAACAGGTCGGTGGCGGAGAGCACCGTGACGCCGCCGGCCAGGGCCAGCGAGCACTCGCCGTTGCGCAGCGCCTGGGTGGCCAGGTGGAGGCTGACCAGAGAGGAGGAGCAGGCGGTGTCGACGGTCAGCGACGGGCCCTCCAGGCCGAGCAGGTAGGAGATCCGGCCGGAGACCACCGCGCCGGAGCTGCCGTTGGCCAGGTAGCCCTCGACGTCGGCCGGCGCGTCCTTGAGGCGGCTGCCGTAGTCGTCGTACATGGCGCCGGCGAAGACGCCGGTCAGGCTGCCCTTGAGCGACTTCGGGTCGATCCCGGCGTGCTCGATGGTCTCCCAGGCGGTCTCCAGCAGCAGGCGCTGCTGCGGGTCCATGGCCATCGCCTCGCGCGGGCCGATGCCGAAGAACGCCGGGTCGAACCAGGCCGCCTCGTGCAGGAACCCGCCCTCGTGGGCGTAGGTCTTGCCGCGCTTGCCGGGCACCGGGTCGTAGACCCCGGCGATGTCCCAGCCGCGGTTGGTCGGGAACTCGGTCACCGCGTCGACGTTGTCGACCAGCAGGCGCCACAGGTCCGCGGGCGAGGCGACGCCGCCGGCGTAGCGGCAGCCCATGCCGATGATCGCGATCGGCTCGTCGGAGCGGCCGCGGGCGGTGGTGGCGGCCTTGGCCGCGGCCGCCGGTTCGGTGCTCTCCATCAGCCGGCCCATGATGAACTCGGACACGGCCCGGGCGGTCGGGTAGTCGAAGACCATGGTGGCGGGCAGCGCGAGCCCGGTGGCCGAGCTGAGCGCGTTGCGCAGCTCCACCGCGGCCAGCGAGTCGAAGCCGAGCTCCTTGAACGCCCGGTCGGCGTCGACCGCGGAGGCGTCGGCGTGGCCGAGCACCGCGGCGATCTGGGTGGACACCAGCTCCAGCAGCACCCGGTCGCGTTCGGCGCCGGCCAGGCCGGCCAGGCGCTGGGCCAGGGCCGGACCGCCGCGGGCCTGGCCGGCGGCGCGGGCGGCGCGCCGCACCGGGGCCGGGGCGAAGGCCCGCAGCAGGGCGGGCAGGTCCTCGGCGCGGGCCCGCAGCGCGGCCGGGTCCAGGCGCAGCGCGGCCAGGACGGCCGGGTCCGCGCCGAGCGCCCGGTCGAACAGGGCCAGGCCCTGCGCGACGCTGAGGGCGGGCATCCCCAGACCGGCCATCCGGCGCAGGTCGGAGTCGCCGAGCTCGCCGCCGAGTCCGGTGTTGTGGTCCCACAGGCCCCAGGCCAGCGCGGTGGCCGGCAGGCCCTGGGCGCGGCGGTGATCGGCGAGGGCGTCGAGGAAGGTGTTGGCCGCCGCGTAGTTCGCCTGCCCGGAGGCGAGCACCAGGCCGCCGGCGGAGGAGAACAGTACGAAGGCGGTCAGGTCGAGGTCCCGGGTCAGCTCGTGCAGGTGCCAGGCGGCGTCGACCTTGGGGCGCAGCACGGAGTGCAGCTGCCCGGCGGTGAGCGAGCCGAGCAGCGCGCCGTCGGCGGTTCCGGCGGCGTGCACGACGGCGCTGAGCGGGCGGTCGGCGGGGACGGCGGCGAGCAGGGCGGCCACGGCGTCGCGGTCGGCGGTGTCGCAGGCGGCCACGGTCACCTCGGCGCCGAGCGCGGTCAGCCGCTCGGCGAGCTCGCCGGCGCCCGGCGCGGCCGGGCCGCGGCGGCTGGTGAGGAGCAGTCGGCGCACGCCGTGCTCGGCGACCAGGTGCTCGGCGAGCAGGCCGCCGAGGCCGCCGGTGCCGCCGGTGACCAGGACCGTTCCGGTGCCCAGCGGGCCCGGCCGGTCGCCGGACGCGGCGGGCACGGCCGCCTCGGCCAGGCGCGGGAGGAGGACGGTACCGGCCCGCAGGGCGGCTTCCGGCTCCCCGGCGGCGACCACCGCGGGCAGCAGGTCGAGCCGGTCGGTGTCGGACTCGACCAGGACGAACCGTCCGGGGCTCTCCGCCTCGGCGGCCCGGACCAGGCCGGCCACCGGCGCGTGGCCGAGGTCGCCGGCCCGGGTGAGCACCAGCAGGCGGGCCTGGCGCAGCCGCGGCTCGGCGAGCCAGGCCTGCAGCTCGGCGAGCGTGCGGTCGGCCGTGTCGTGCGCCTGCCGCGGCACGTCGGCGGCGGCGGCGGTCGCCGGGATCAGGAGCACCGCGACGGCCGGGGCCGGGGCGTCCCCGTCGAGAGCGGCGACCAGGTCGGCGACGCCCCGGTGCTCGGGTGCGCCGGCGCCGATCAGCGTCCAGTCGGCGGGCAGCGGCGCCTCGGCGGCGGTGAGCGCGGTCCACTCGATCCGCAGCAGCGAGCCCTGGTCCGACGGCGCGCCGGCGCCGAGCTGCTGCCCGGTGACCGGCCGCGAGACCAGCGAGGCGACGGAGGCGACCGGGTTGCCCTCGGTGTCGGCGACCTCGATGGCGGACAGCTCGTCGCCGTCCAGCCGGGTGATCCGCACCCGCAGTTCCCGGGCGCCGGCGGCGTACAGGGTCACGCCGTTCCAGACGAACGGCAGCAGGGTCGCGCCCTGGCCGTCGTCGAGCAGGTCGGCGTGCATGGCGGCGTCGAGCAGCGCGGGGTGCAGGCCGAACGCGGCGCCGGTGGCGGCGATGTCGTCGGGCAGCGCGACCTCGGCGAACACCTCGTCGCCGCGGCGCCAGGCGGCGCGCAGGCCCTGGAAGGCCGGGCCGTAGCCGTAGCCGCGGGCGTTCAGCCGCTCGTAGGCGTCGGTGACGTCGATCTCCTCGGCCCCGGGCGGCGGCCACTCGGCCGGCCCGGCGGGCTCGGGTGCCCCGGTCAGGGCCAGGACGCCCGAGGCGTGCCGGGTCCAGGGCTGCTCGGGCCGGTCGTCCGGCCGGGAGTGCACCTCGAACCGGCGCCGGCCGTCCTGCTCGCCCTCCACCAGGACCTGCAGCGCGACGCCGCGGTGGGCCTGGTCGCCGCCGGGCACGATCAGCGGGGCCTCCAGGGTCAGCTCGTCCAGGGCCCGGCAGCCGACCTGGTCGCCGGCCCGGATCGCGAGTTCGACGAATCCGGTGCCGGGCACCAGGATCGCGCCGTTCACCTCGTGGTCGGCCAGCCAGGGCTGGCGCCGGGCGCTCAGCCGTCCGGTGAGCACGACCGAGTCGGAGCCCGGCAGCGGCACCACGGCGCCGAGCATCGGGTGGTCCGCGGCCAGCTGGCCGACGGTGGTGACGTCCCCGGCCGGGACCGGGTCGGTCCAGTAGCGCTGGTGCTGGAAGGCGTACGTCGGCAGGTCGATCCCGCCGGGCGCGGCGCCGAGCAGCGCGGGCCAGTCCACGACGGTGCCGCGGGCGTGCAGCAGGCCGAGGGCGGTCAGCAGCACCGCGGCCTCGGGCCGGTCGCGGCGGCTGGTCGGGGCGAAGGCCGGGGCGGGGGCGCCCTCGGCCGCGTCCACGCACCGCGCGCCCAGCGCGCTGAGCACGGCGTCCGGTCCGATTTCGACGAAGGTGCGTACGCCCTCGGCGGCCATCCGGCGCACCGCGTCGGCGAAGCGGACGCTCTGGCGGGCGTGGCGCACCCAGTAGTCGGCGGACCGGAGCTCGTCGGCGTCGGCGAGTTCGCCGGTGACGGTGGAGACGATCGGGATCCGCGGCGGGTGGAGGGTCAGGCCCTCGGCGACCCGGCGGAACTCCGCGAGCATCGGCTCCATCAGGGCGGAGTGGAAGGCGTGGCTGACGGTGAGCCGGTGGGTCTCCCCGCCGCGCTCGCGCACCAGGCGGACCAGTGCGAGGACGGCGTCCTCGGTGCCGGAGACCACCACGGCGGCCGGGCCGTTGACCGCGGCCACGTCCACCGTGTCTTCGGCCCCGTCGAGGCCCGCGATCAGGGCGGCGGCCTCCTCCTCGGTGACGCCCAGGGCGGCCATCGCGCCGCCGGCCGGCAGCTCCTGCATCAGGGCGCCGCGGGCGACCACCAGGCGGCAGGCGTCCTCCAGCGAGAACACCCCCGCGGCCTGGGCCGCGGCCAGTTCGCCGACCGAGTGCCCGGCCATCAGGTCCGGGGTGACGCCCCAGGACCGGAGCAGGCGGAAGAGCGAGAGCTCGACCGCGAACAGCGCGGCCTGGGTGTACACGGTCCGGTCGATCAGGCCGTCCTCGGCCCGGTCGCCGAGGCCGAGGACGACCTCGCGCAGCGGCCGCCAGGACGCCGGGGCGTACGGCTCGCCGGCCGTGCGGGCCGCCCGGGCGGCGGCGTCGAGGGCGGCGGTCACCTCGTCGAAGGCCGCGGCGTACGCCGGGAAGGCCGCGTACAGCTCGCCGCCCATCCCGATCCGCTGGGCCCCCTGGCCGGAGAACAGGTAGCCGAGCCTGCCCTCGTTCACCGTGTCGTGCACCAGGCCGGTGCCGGTCCCGCCCGCGGCGAGCAGGTCCAGGCCGTCGAGCAGGGCGGTGCGGTCGGCGGCGAGCACCGCGGCGCGCCGGTCGAACGCGGTCCGGGCGGAGGCGAGCGCGCCGGCCAGGCCGGTCAGCGGCAGCTCGGGCCGCTCGGCGACGAAGGCGCGCAGCCGCAGGGCCTGGTCGCGCAGCGCCGGGGCGGTCCGGGCGGAGAGCAGGAACGGCAGCACGGCGGGGTCGGCGGCCGGCTCCGGAGCGGCCTCGGGCTCGGCCTGCTGCGCCTGGTACTCCCCCACGATCACATGGGCGTTGGTGCCGCTGATGCCGAAGGAGGAGACGCCGGCCCGGCGGGAGCGGCCGGCGGCCGTCCAGTCCTGCCGGTCCGTCAGCAGCCGCACGTTGCCCGCGGTCCAGTCGACGTGCGGGGACGGGGCGTCCACGTGCAGGGTCTGCGGCAGCACACCGTGCCGCAGCGCCATCACCATCTTGATGACGCCGGCGACGCCCGCCGCGGCCTGGGTGTGGCCGACGTTGGACTTGACCGAGCCGAGCCAGAGCGGCTGCTCGCGGTCCTGGCCGTACACCTCCAGCAGGGCCTGGGCCTCGATCGGGTCGCCGAGGGTGGTGCCGGTGCCGTGCGCCTCGACGGCGTCGACGTCCTGCGGGCGCAGCCCGCCGGCGGCCAGCGCCTGGCGGATCACCCGCTGCTGCGCGAGGCCGTTGGGGGCGGTCAGGCCGTTGCTGGCGCCGTCGTGGTTGACGGCGCTGCCGTCGACCACGGCCAGCACCCGGTGCCCGTTGCGCTCGGCGTCGGAGAGCCGCTCCAGCAGCAGCATGCCCGCGCCCTCGCCCCAGCCGGTGCCGTCGGCGGCGGCCGCGAAGGACTTGCAGCGCCCGTCGGCGGCCAGGCCGCGCTGTCGGCTGAAGTCGATGAAGGTGTCCGGGGTGGACATCACGGTCACGCCGCCGGCCAGGGCCAGGGCGCACTCGCCGCGGCGCAGCGCCTGGATCGCCCAGTGCATCGCGACCAGGGAGGAGGAGCAGGCGGTGTCCACGGTGACCGTGGGGCCCTCCAGGCCGAGCGCGTAGGAGACCCGGCCGGAGACCACGCTGGCGAGGCTGCCGTTGCCGAGGTATCCGGCGGTCTCCTCGGAGACGGCGCCGCGGCCGGTCCCCCAGTCGTGGTACATCACGCCGGCGAAGACGCCGGTGTCGCTGCCGCGCAGGGACGCCGGGTCGATGCCGGCCCGTTCGAAGGCCTCCCAGGAGATCTCCAGGAGCAGCCGCTGCTGCGGGTCCATGGCCTGCGCCTCGCGCGGGCTGATCTCGAAGAACTCGGCGTCGAACTCGGCCGCGTCGTGCAGGAAGGCGCCCTCGCGGGCGTAGCTCTTGCCGGGGCGGCCGGGCTCCGGGTCGTAGATGGCCGCCTCGTCCCAGCCGCGGTCGTCCGGGAAGCCGCTGACCGCGTCCACGCCGTCGTGGACGAGCCGCCACAGCTCCTCGGGGGTGCCGACGCCGCCGGGGAAGCGGCAGCTCATCGCGACGATCGCGATCGGCTCGTCGGACCGGACGGCGGTGGTCGGCCGGACGGCGGGGGCGGCGGTGCCGGAGAGCTTGGCCAGGATGTGGTCGGCCAGCGCCCGCGGGTTCGGGTAGTCGAAGACCAGGGTGGCCGGCAGCCGCAGGCCGGTCGCCGCGTCCAGGCTGTTGCGCAGTTCCACCGCGGACAGCGAGTCGAAGCCGAGGTCGCTGAAGGCGCGGCGGGCGCCGACCGCCTCGGCGCCGGTGTGTCCGAGGACGGCGGCGGCGCGGGCGCGCACCAGGTCGAGCACCGCGCGGTCGCGCTCGGGCTCGGGCAGCGCGGCCAGGCCGGTGACGGCCTCGGCGGCGGGCGCGGTGGACCCGGCGGCCGGGGGGATCCGGCGGGCGGCGGGGCCGGCCACGTCGCGCAGCAGGGCCGGCAGCGCGTCGGCGCGGGCGGCGAGCGCCGCCCGGTCCACCCGGACCGGCACCACGGTCGGCCGGCCGGCGGCCAGCGCCCGGTCGAGGGCGGCCAGGCTCTCGGCCGCGGTCAGCGGCGCCAGGCCGAGCCGGGCGATCCGCCGGCGGTCGGCGTCGGTCAGCGCCGCGCCCATGCCGCCGAGGTCCGCCCACAGGCCCCAGGACAGGGCGAGCGCGGGCAGGCCGAGGGAGCGGCGGTAGTCGGCCAGCGCGTCGAGGAAGGCGTTGCCGGCGGCGTAGTTGCCCTGGCCGCCGCCGTCGGCGAGGGCCGCGGAGGAGGAGAAGAGGACGAAGGCGGAGAGGTCCAGGCCGCGGGTCAGCTCGTGCAGCAGCCAGGCCGCGTCGAGCTTGGGCCGCAGGACGGTGTCGACCTGCTCGGCGGTGAGCGTCTCGACCAGGCCGTCGGCCACCAGGCCCGCGGCGTGCACCAGGCCGGTCAGCGGGTGCGCGTCGTCGATGCCGCCCAGCAGCGCGGCCAGCGCCTCGGGGTCTGCCACGTCGCAGGCCGCGGCCTCGGCGTGCGCGCCCAGCCCGGCCAGCTCGGCGAGCAGCCGTTCGGCCTCGGGCGTGGCGGCGCCGCGGCGGCCGACCAGCAGCAGCCGGCGGACGCCGTGCTCGGTCACCAGGTGCCGGGCCACCGCCGCGCCGACGCCGCCGAGGCCGCCGGTGATCAGGAAGGTGCCGTCCGGGTTCGCGGCCCCGGCCGTCCAGGGGGTCTCCGGGGCGGCCGGCCCGGCGGCGTCCCGCAGGCGGGTGAGCCGGGGGACGAGCAGGGTGCCCTCGGCGAGCCACAGCTCGGGCTCCCCGGTGGCCGTCGCGGCGGCCAGTTCGGCGGCGCCGACCGGGTGGTCCGAGTCGTCCAGGTCGAGCAGCACGAACCGGCCGGGGTGCTCGGCCTGGGCCGAGCGGACCAGGCCGCGGACGGGCGCGGCGGCCAGCCCTGCGGCGGTCGCCGCAGCGGCGGCGCCCCGGGTGACCACGACCAGCTTCGACGCGGCGAACCGCTCGTCGGCCAGCCAGCCGCGCAGGGCGGCGAGCACCCGGTGCACGCCGAGGTGCGCGGTGCCGATCAGGCCGTCGGTGGAGTCGGTGGGCAGCACGGGCAGCAGCACGGCCGCGGGCACGGCGCCGGCGGCGAGCGCGTCGAGGTCCGCGGAGCACGGGACGCCCAGGTCCCACGGGTCCTCGGTGCCCAGCACGGCGAGGGCGGCACGGCCGGCGGACGGGTCCGCGGCGGGCGCGACGGCGGGGGCCGGCTTCCAGGAGACCTCGTACAGCGGCTCGGCGCGGGCGGCGCGCAGCGCCTCGGCGGCGACCGGCAGGGAGCGGAAGGAGGCCACCTCGGCCACCGGTGCGCCGGTGCGGTCGGCCAGCGCCAGCGAGACGCCCTGCCCGGGCAGCGACCCGATCCGCACCCGGACGGCGGTCGGCGCCGCGGCGATGAGCCGGACGCCGCTCCAGGCGAAGGGCAGCCGGATCTCCTCGGGCTCGCGGGCCTCGCCCGGGGCGAAGTCGGTGGCGTGCAGCACCGCGTCCAGCAGCGCCGGGTGCAGGGCGAACGCCCCGGCCTCGCCGTCGAGTTCGACCTCGGCGAAGACCGCGCCGCCCGGGCCGTCCGCGCGCCAGACCCGGCGCAGGCCGCGGAAGAGCGGACCGTAGCCGTAGCCCTGCTCCGCGAGGTCCGGGTAGAGGTCCTCCACCGGCACCGGGCGGGCGCCGGCCGGCGGCCACTGCGCGAAGTCGGCGAACCGGTCGGCGGCGGACGGTCCGGCGGTGCCCGCGGCCTCGGCGGTGGCCAGGGTGCCGACGGCGTGGCGGGTCCAGTCGGCCTCGTCGGCCCACTCGCCGCGCGAGTGGACCTCGACCGTCCGGCGCCCGGCCTCCTCGGCGCCGACGACGACCTGGACCACGACCGCGCCGTCCTCCGGCACCGCCAGCGGTGCCTGGAGGGTGAGCTCCTCGACCAGGTCGCAGCCGACCCGGCCGGCGGCGTGCAGGGCCATCTCGACGAAGGCGGTGCCGGGCAGCAGCACCACGCCGGAGATCACGTGGTCTGCCAGCCAGGGGTGGGTGCCGAGGGCGACCCGCCCGGTCAGCACCAGGCCCGCCGACCCGGCCAGGCCGACCTCGGCCGGCAGCAGCGGGTGGGTGGACGCGGTCAGGCCGAAGCCGGCGGCGTCCGCGACGCCCTTCGGCGCGGCCATCCAGTAGTGCTCGCGCTGGAAGGCGTAGGTCGGCAGCGGGACCCGCCGCAGCGGGGCGCCCGCGTGCAGCGCCGGCCAGTCCACCGCGACGCCCCGGGTGTGCAGCTCGGCGAGCGCGGACAGGACGGCCTCGGTCTCGGAACCGGTGCGGCGCAGTGCCGGGGTGAAGGAGAGCTCGGTCTCGCCGGCGGCGGCCGCGCACTCCTCGGCCAGGCCGCTCAGCACCCGGTCCGGGCCGAGCTCCAGGCAGGCGCCGACGCCCAGTCCGAGCACGGTGGCGACGCCGTCGGCGAAGCGGACCGGCCGGCGCACCTGCTCGACCCAGTAGCGGGGGTCGCCGAGCTGCTCGGCGGTGGCCGGACGGCCGGTCAGGTCGGAGATCAGCGGGATCCTCGGCGGCGCGTACTCGACCACCTGGAGGATCTGCTCGAACTCCTCCAGCATCGGCTCCATCAGCGCCGAGTGGAAGGCGTGCGAGACCCGCAGCGCGGTGGTGCGCCGGCCCTCGGCGGCGAAGGCCGCGGTGACCTGCTCGACCTCGGCGGCGGGGCCGGACACGACGACGGCACCCGGGGCGTTGACGGCCGCGATGCCGGTGGCGCCGGACAGGCCGGGCAGTTCGGCGAGGCGGTCCAGGACCTCGGCCTCGGTGGCGGCGACCGCGGCCATCGCCCCGCCCTCGGGCAGGGACTGCATCAGGGCGCCGCGGGAGGCGACCACCAGGCAGGCGTCGTCCAGCGACCAGACCCCGGCCACGTGCGCCGCGGCGAGCTCGCCGATCGAGTGGCCGAGCAGGACCGCGGGGGTCACTCCCCAGGACTCGTAGAGCCGGTAGAGCGCGACCTCCAGGGCGAACAGCGCGCACTGGGCGTACTGGGTCTGGTGGAGCGCCTCGGCGTCCTCTCCGAACCACACCTCGCGCAGCGGCCGCTCCAGCTGCAGGTCGAGCCGGTCGATCACCTCGTCCAGCGCCTCGGCGAAGACCGGGAAGGCGTGGTAGAGCTCGCGGCCCATGCCCAGGCGCTGCGAGCCCTGGCCGGTGAACAGCACCGCCAGGCCGCCGGGCCGGGCCGAGCCGGTCCGCACCGCGGCGTCGCCGGGGCCGGTGCCCTCGGCGAGGGCGGTGAGAGCGCGGACGGCCTGCGCGCGGTCCCCGGCGAGCACCACCGCGCGGTGCTCCAGCGCGGCGCGGGTGGTGGCCAGCGAGAAGGCGGTGTCCGCCAGGCCGGTGTCGGCGTCCTCGGCCGCGAGGAAGGCGGCCAGCCGCCCGGCCTGGGCGCGCAGGGCCTGCGGGCTCCTGGCCGAGACCGGCAGGAGCAGCGGTGCGGAGGAGGCGGGGGCGGGGGCGCTCTCGGGCGCGTTCTCCCCGGCGGCGGGGGCCGGGGGCTGTTCGACGATCAGGTGGGCGTTGGTGCCGCTGACGCCGAAGGAGGAGATGCCGGCGCGCCGGGGCCGGTCGGCCTCGGGCCAGGGCTGCTCCTCGGTCAGCAGCCGGACGTTGCCGAGGCTCCAGTCGACGTGCGGGGTCGGCTCGTCCACGTGCAGGGTGCGCGGCAGCACGCCGTGCTCCATGGCCATCAGCATCTTGATCAGACCGGCGGCGCCGGCCGCGGCCTGGGTGTGCCCGATGTTCGACTTGACCGAGCCGAGCCAGAGCGGCTGCTCGCGGTCCCTGCCGTAGGCGGCGAGCAGCGCGCCCGCCTCGATCGGGTCGCCGAGCCGGGTGCCGGTGCCGTGCGCCTCGACGGCGTCCACGTCGACCGGGGCGAGGTCCGCGTCGGCGAGCGCCGCCCGGATCACCCGCTGCTGGGCGAGGCCGCTGGGCGCGGTGAGGCCGTTGGAGGCGCCGTCGGAGTTGATCGCGGTGCCGCGCACCACGCCGAGCACCCGGTGGCCGTTGCGCAGCGCGTCGGAGAGGCGCTCCAGCACGAACACGCCGACGCCCTCGCCGAAGCCGGTGCCGTCGGCGGCCGCGGCGAAGGGCTTGCACCGGCCGTCCTCGGCCAGTCCGCGCTGGCGGGCGAAGGAGGTGAACACGCCGGGGCCGCCCATGATCGCGACACCGCCGGCCAGGGCGAGCGGGCAGTCGCCGCGGCGCAGCGCCTGGACCGCCAGGTGCAGGGCGACGAGCGAGCCGGAGCAGGCGGTGTCCACCGTCAGGGTGGGGCCCTGGAGGCCGAAGGCGTAGGCGACCCGGCCGGAGACCACGCTCGGCGCGTTGCCGGTCAGCAGGTAGCCGTCCATGCCGTCCGGGGCCTCGTGCAGCCGCGGCCCGTACTCCTGGGCCTCGGCGCCGATGAACACGCCGGTGCGGGTGGCGCGCAGCGAGGCCGGGTCGATCGAGGCCCGCTCCAGCGCCTCCCACGCGGTTTCGAGCACCAGCCGCTGCTGCGGGTCCATCGCGGAGGCCTCGCGCGGGGAGATGCCGAAGAACCCGGCGTCGAACTCGCCGGCGTCCGGCAGGAAGCCGCCGACCCGCACGTAGCTGGTGCCGGGGGTGCCGGGATCCGGGTCGTAGAGCGCGTCGAGGTCCCAGCCCCGGTCGGTCGGGAAGCCGGAGAGGGTGTGCCGGCCGGAGGCCACCAGCTGCCACAGCTGCTCGGGCGAGGTGACGCCGCCGGGGTAGCGGCAGCCCACCCCGACGATCGCCACCGCGTCGTCCTCG
This sequence comes from Kitasatospora sp. NPDC057692, assembly GCF_042799475.1. NCBI lineage: Bacteria > Bacillati > Actinomycetota > Actinomycetes > Kitasatosporales > Streptomycetaceae > Kitasatospora > Kitasatospora sp. NPDC057692. The sequence goes on from NZ_JBHVIV010000039.1 coordinate 64,535, forward strand.
GCCGACCGGGCGCCGGCGGCCGGCCGCTCGGGCTCCGGCTCCGGCTCGGCGTCGCCGACCAGTCCGGCCCGGATCAGCCGGGCCAGGGCCGCGGCCGTCGGGTGGTCGAAGACCACCGTGACCGGCAGCTCCAGACCGGTGTCCGCGACGAGCCGCGTCTGCAGCTCGACCGCGGCCAGCGAGTCGAAACCGAGCTCGCTGAGGGGAGTCTCGGGATCCACCGTCCCGGGCGCGTCGGGCACGAAGGCGCCCAGTACCGCCGCTACCCGCTCCCGCACGAAGCCGAGCAGGAACGCGTAGGACGTGTCGTCGAACAAGATGGGCATTGCCGAAACTCCCCTATCAGGAACAGGAACCGATCACCAACCGACCGGCATGGAAACCGGTCCCCGCACGATCACGCCGAACTGCCACCGGACGCCGTCCCGGCCGTCGGCCAGGTGCAGGTCCGGGAAACGCGTCAACAAACCGGTCATCGACTCCTGGAGCTCCATCCGCGCCAGCGCGGCCCCGATGCAGTGGTGCGGGCCGTGGCCGAACGCCATGTGCGGGTTCGCCTGGCGGGTGATGTCCACCTGCTCCGGGTTCTCGAACACCAGCGGGTCGCGGTTGGCGGCGGCCAGGGCCGGCATCACCGGGTCGCCGGCCCGCACCACGACGTCGCCGAAGCGGACGTCCTCGGTGGCGTACCGGGCGAACATCGCCGCGGTGTTGATCGGCACGTAGCGCAGCAGTTCCTCGACCGCGTTGGGCATCAGCTCCGGGCGGGTGCGCAGCAGCTTGAGCTGGTCGGGGAAGTCGGCGAGCAGGGTGAACAGGAAGCTGGGCAGCCCGGAGGAGACGGTCTCGACGCCGCCGGTGAGCAGGCCGGGGCCGGCGATCGCGATCAGCTCGTCCTCGGTCAGCTTGTCGCCGTCGTCGCGGGCGTAGACCAGGGCGCCGAGCAGGTCGTCGGTCGGCTCCGCGCGGCGCTGGGCGATCAGGGCGGACATGTACTCGCCGAGCTCGCCGCCGATCTCCTCCAGCACGTTCCCGTTCATGGTGGAGTCGTTGGTCAGGCCCTCGGTCCACTTGCGGAAGATGTGGTGGTCGGAGAACGGCACCCCGAGCAGGTCGCAGATCACCGACACCGGCAGCGGCCGGGCCATGTCCTCGACCAGGTCCGCGGGTTGGCCCTTCTCGACCATCGCGTCGATCAGGCGCGTGACGCGGGACCGGATGTCGGCGCGCATCTGCTCGATCCGGCGCGCGGTGAACGCCTTGTTGACGAGCTTGCGCAGCCGGGTGTGGTCCGGCGGGTCCATGCCCATGATGCCGTCGCCGGTCAGCTCCCGGCGCAGCCGGGGCTGGTCCAGGCCCTGCGCCATCTCGCGGCTGAACCGGGGGTCGGCCATCACCATCTTGACGTCGGCGTAGGTGGTGGCCAGCCAGGCCGGCTCGCCGTAGGGCAGGCGCACCCGGCTCATCGGCTCCTCGGAGCGGAGCCGGGCGTACATCGGGGAGACCTCGACTTCCGTCATGTCGAACGGGTAGTCGCGGATCTGCCGCTCGGTCGTCATGCCGGTTTCCCTTCCAGAATCTCGTGCTCTGCCGTACCGACCGGCCGGTCGGCCTCACGGTCGAGTGCGACCGCGTCGAACCTGTCCTGCACGTAGCACAGGGCCTGCCGCAGATCGCCCGAGGTGATCCGGCGGCCGGGGCGGACCGTGGCGATCCGCTGCAGCGGGAGCCCGCCGAGCTCCGACCAGCAGAGCCGGCCGGCCTCGTCGAGGTAGCTGCGGCTGCGCCCGGCGTTGTCCGGGTGCAGGCAGTACGGGATGTCGAGCAGGCCCCGTTTGAAGGCGCCGACCAGGGCGCCACCGAGGTCGCCGGCGCCGTTGAGCACCGCCGTCACCAGGGCCGAGGCCTCCTGGTACACCTGGTTGTCGGTCAGCGGGGCCGCCGCCGGGAGGCGGTCCGGCCGGGCTCCGCGCCGGTGCTCCCGGGCGACGGCGGACGCGTGGGTGAGGGCGTCCACGTTGTCCTGCACCGTGGGGATCCGGCTGGACTCGACCACGGTCTTGACGATCAGCCGCTCGGAGCCGGTGGCCACGGCCAGCCGGGCCGCCTCGGCCAGCAGGGCGTTCGCCCCCCGGGGCGTGCGCGGGTAGACGCCCATGTAGGCGTAGACCACCACGTGCCAGTCGGCGCCCGGCAGCAGTTGCCCGGCCAGGGCGCGCAGTGCCCGGATCGCCTCGGCGTCCTGCTGGGCGTTGGTCTGCTGGGCGTAGCTGAGCGAGAGGGAGCGGATCCCCTTGGCGTGGAAGAACATCGCCTCCAGCACGCTGATGGCGACCAGCTGGCTCGGCGGGCACAGCTGGCCCAGCATGCAGCCGCCGAAGGTCTCCAGGTGCGGGCGCGCCCCGGTGCCGGCCGCGAACTCCGCCGCCAGCTCGCAGGACGCCTCCCAGTTGCGCACCGACTCGTCCAGCGGGATGCGCCCGTAGGGCAGGCAGTAGGAGACCGGGCCGCCCTCGGTGGCGTGCAGCCCGGCGTCCAGCAGCGCCTTGAAGATGTGCAGCGGGCGGGCCGAGCCGTGCCGTACCTGCACCGGGAAGCCGCGCCCCGCCAGGCCCTCGACGACGCCCCGGGTGACCTCGGCCGGGTAGCTGACGATCGGGTAGCCGTTGAGCGCGACGCCGTCGCGCAGCGCCCGCCGCACCGAGTCCAGGTCTCCGGTCCGGGTGTAGCTGTCCAGGGTGATCGTGCCGACGGTGTCCGCGTCGGCCCGCTCGGTCGCCTCCAGGCCGGCGCGCATCAGCGCCGGGTCGGCCATGCCCATCCGGGGCTGGACCACCAGGGCGCCGTCGGCGTGGACCCGCCGCACGTGGTCACCGAAGTTCATGGACCTGCCGCTCGGAGAGGCGGCCGAGCAGGCCGGTGAAGGCCGTGATGCCCTCGGGCCGGTCGTCGAACACGGCGTCGAACCCGGCGCCGAGCAGCTCGTCGATGTGCTCGGCGCTCTCACCGCCGGTGATGCCGAGCTTGCCGCCGATCAGCACCGGCAGCCCGGCCAGTCCGGCGTCCTCGCGCAGCCGCCGGATCACCCGCAGGCCCTCGTGGTAGCCGTGCCCGTTGACGCTGGAGAGCACCAGCAGCATCGGGCGGCGCTCCCGGCACTCCTCCAGCAGCATCTCGTCGGGCACCGTCGCGCCGAGGTTGACCACCTCGAATCCGAGCTCCTCGATCAGCAGCTGGAGGAAGACCAGGTTCCAGGTGTGCGCGTCGGAGGCCATGCTGCTGACCACCACCGTCCCGCGCGGGTGCGCCGGTTCGCCGGACCGCCGCGTGGGCAGCGGCCCGTCCCCGGCGGCCGGCGCGCCCCGGTGCGACGTCCCGCCGGCGACCGCGCCGGTCATCGGGCCTCCACCTCCGGCACCTCGGCCCGGGTGTACTCCAGCCGGGTCGCCGAGACGACCTCCTCGCCGCGCAGCACCACCTCGGCCGGGGCCGGGCGGCTGAGGAAGCCGAGCAGGCTCGCGCTGACCCCGTAGGCGCCGACGTTCGGGACGACGATCACGTCGCCCGGTTCGAGCAGCGGCAGCCGCACGTCCCGCCCCAGCGAGTCGCCCGGGGTGCAGAGCGGTCCGACCAGGCTCGCGACGTCCTGCGCCTCCTCGCCGTCGAGCTGAACGGCGGCGGGCAGCAGCCGGCCGAGGCCGGACAGGCCGCCGAGCGCGTTGATCCCGGCGTCCAGGATCACGAAGCGGTTGCCGCGGCTCTCCTTGACGTTGACCACGCCGCTCAGCAGGAAGCCGCCCTCTCCCACCAGGTAGCGGCCGGACTCCACGGCCAGCCGCGGCGTGCCGGTGCGCCACCGCGGCAGGTGCAGGTCCAGGATCCGTTCGAGTTCGACGGCCAGCTTCGGGTACTCGGCGCGCTCGCCCGGCACCGCGTACGGGGAGGAGAAGCCGCCGCCGATGTCCAGGAACTCCAGCGGCAGGCCGACCTCCTCGGCCAGCTGGACGGCGGACCGCACGGTCCGCTCGAACTCGCCGACCAGCCCTGCCTCGTCGACCGCGTTGCTCATCGTGAAGAAGTGCGCGCCGACCACCTCGGTGCCGGGCACCGAGGTCAGCAGGGGCATCAGCTCCGGCAGGGTCTCGCTGTCGATCCCGAACTGCGAGGGCTTGCCCATCATCCGGATCCCGGTGGTGGCGGCCTTCGTCCCGGCGCTGTTGATCCGCAGCAGGCATCGGGCGACCGCGCCCTGGCGCAGCGCGGCCGCGCCGACGTGCTGGAGGTCGGTGTAGGACTCGACGGAGAACATCCGCACGCCGCGGCCGAGCGCGTACTCCAGCTCGGCCGGGGTCTTGCCGGGCCCGGTGTAGAGGCACTCGCCGGCCTCGTAGCCGGCGGCCAGCGCGGAGTCCAGCTCGCCGGTCGAGCTGATCTCGGCCCGGCAGGGGCGGTCGGTGCCCTCGCGCAGGGCGCGGGCCACCTCGGGGTGCGGGTTGGCCTTCAGCGCGTAGTACAGCTCGAAGCCCTCGGGCACGGAGCCGGCCAGGGCGCGGTGGCCCTCGGCGATCAGGTCCAGGTCGTAGACGTAGAGCGGGGTGCCGTAGCGGGCGGCCAGCTCGCGGTAGCGGTCGGTCGGGCGGTTCATCGGGCGACCTCCTCGGCCTGCGCGGCCTGTGCGACCGGGGCCGCCGGGCGCTGCGGGGCGGCCGGTCCGGCCGGACCGGCGAGTTCGGCGTCGAGCATCCGGGCCAGCTCGGCGGTGGCGTTCTTGCCGTGCGCGGTCAGCGGGATCCGCTCCAGCACCCGGCAGAGCGAGGGGACCTTCTGCGGCTCCAGGCGCTGGAACAGCTCGCGCAGTACGGTGTGCGGCGGCAGGTCGGCCTCGACGAACAGGCACAGGTCCCGGTCGCCCGAGGGCGGCACCACGGCGGCGGCGTGCACCCCGGGGATGTCCACCGCGGCGGCCTCGATCTCCAGCGTGCTCATCCGGATGCCCTTGCGCTTGAACATGTCGTCCCGGCGGCCCTCGAAGTACAGGAAGCCGTCCTCGTCGACGCTGCCGTAGTCGCCGGTGTGCAGCCGCAGTTCGCCGGTGGCCGGGTCGGGCCGGAAGGCGCGGGCCGACAGCTCGGGCGCCCGCCAGTAGCCCGGCATCACGTGCGGACCGGCGGCGACGATCTCGCCGACCTCCCCGGGCCCGAGCTCCGCGCCGTCCTCGCCGAGGATCAGCACCCGGGTGCCGGGCAGCGGCAGGCCGACCGAGTCGGGCCGGTGGTCGTCCAGCTCCGGCGGCATGACGGCGATCCGCTTGCACTCGGTCTGGCCGAACTGGCGCACCACCCGGACGCCGTCGAAGGACTTGCGGAGCTTCTCGATGGTGGGCTGCGGCAGGGCCGCGCCGGTGTTGGTGAACATCCGCACCCGGTTCGGCTCCTGCGGCGAGGTCTCCCGCTCGGCCAGGGTGGCGATCATCGCGGCCAGCGAGGGGACGATCGGCACCACGGTGGCCCCGGTCCGGCGGATCAGGCCCAGCAGCCGGAGGTCCGACTCCGCGCCGGCCAGCACGATCTCGGAGCGGCCGTGGCAGGACAGCAGCACCTTGTAGAGGCCGTAGTCCCAGGAGATCGGGAAGCGGCAGAACACCACGTCGTCCTCGCGGTACCCGAGCACCTCGCCGATGGACATGGTGGCGAAGGCGATCTGCGCGTGCGGCTCGACGACGCCCTTCGGCGCGGCGGTGCTGCCCGAGGTGTAGACCAGGACCGCGATGTCCTGCGGCTCCACCGGGGTCGGCTCGGCCGGCGAGCCGTCGGCCGCGGCCTGCTCGATCCCGGCCCAGGTGTCGGCGGTGTCCGAGCCGGAGAGGACGAGCACCGGCTGCGCGTTCGCGATGACGCTCTCCAGGTGGTACTGCTTCATGCCGGGGTTGAGCGGTACGAAGACCGCGCCGCGCCGGGAGACGCCGAACATCAGGGCGACCAGCTCGCGCGTGGTCTCCCACTGCACCACGACCCGGTCGCCGCGCTGCACGCCCCGGGCCTGCAGCCAGTACTCGGCGGCCCGGCTGTAGCGGGCCAGCTCCCGGTAGGTCCACCGGCCGGCCGCGTCCTGGACGGCGTAGGCGTCGGGGCTCCGGGCTTCGGCCTCGTCCAGGAAGGAATGGACAAGCATGGTGCGCGTCAGATGACCGAAGGTGTCCACAGGCTTGCTCCAAGCCACGAGAAGGTGACGCGACGAAGCAATGTCGCGAAGGATTCGCAGGGGTCGCGCTGGTCCGCACCGAGAAACTAACGGTCGGCCAGGCGGGAATCACACCCCTTAAGGTCCCCTAGCCGGGCTGCGGCACCCGCCCCGACGTGCGGCGGAACGACCTTCGGGGAATGGCTGGTTGACGGCCCGCCAGGGCCGTCAGGCGACCGCGCCCCGGCGCCGCGGCTGCATCGCCAGCCGCGGCGTGGCGGCCAGCACCTCGAAGTTGGCGGTCGTCCGGGAGACCCGGCCGAACAGGCTGTCCGGGCCGGCCACGCACACCGTGCCCACGCCCCGTCCGACCAGGGTGTCGACGACGTCCGTCCAGCGCATCGGCCGGACGAAGCTGTCCAGGAGCATCGTCCGGACCTGCTCGCCGGTCTGCAGGACCGTGCCGTCCTGGTCGGCCACCACCGGCAGCGTCGGATCGGCGAACGACAGCGTGCCGATCACCTCCTCCTCCGCCTGGCGGCGCAGCGCGCCGAACACGGAGGCGTGCATGGGCGGCCGCATCGTGTAGAGCGAGAAGCCGCCCAGCGACCGGAGCCTTTCGAGCAGCCAGTCGAGGTTGCGCTCCCGCAGCGACACCATGAAGAAGTCCCGGTCGATGTGGCAGGAGATCTCGTGCCACTCGCCGCGCGCGGTGAGCTCGCCGAGCACCTCGTCCAGCTTCTCCCGCGGGGTGCGGGTGAACGAGTGGGTGACGACGTCCTGGAACTCGGTCGCGAAGAAGGCGTCCTGCAGTCGGGCCAGCCGGGCGGTCATCCAGACCGCGTCCTCGACCTCCAGGGCGCCGCAGTAGGCGGCCAGGGCCTTCTCGCCGAAGCTCGGGCCGGCGCAGAGGTCCGCCTGCACGCCCAGCTCCTGCTCCGCCCACCGGGCCAGGGCCAGGCAGTTCACCAGGAAGCCGACCTGGGCGGCGGTGCTGTAGTCGGAGTCGTCCTGCCGCATCCGCTCCAGCAGCGGGTAGCCGAGCCGCTTGCCGGCCACGGCGGCCAGCCTGCGGGCGAACGGGTTGACGGCCATGAACCGGCCGACGTCCGCGAACCTGCTCGGGGCCATGCCGGGGAAGACCATCGCCTGCCCCGTCCGCTCCCCGGCCTCGATGGCACCGGTGTTCATCGATTCCCCCTGTTCATCCGAGTGGTGCGAGCCGTGCGGGTCGTGCCGGTCGAGCGGGTCGCGCTGGTCGTGCGGATCATCCGAGTTCCTGGAGGAACTCGCGCAGGACGGCGAGGAACTGCTCGGGCTCCTCCAGGTTCGGCACGTGGCTCGACTCCTCGAAGACCTCCCAGCGCACGTCCGGGATCAGGTCGGCGTACGGCTGCGCGGTCACCGGGGTGGCCTCGTCGTACCGGCCGGTGACCACCAGGGTCGGGACGTCGATGTCGGGCAGGCAGTCCACCACCGACCAGTCCTTGAGCGTGCCGACGACATGGAACTCGCTCGGCCCGTTCATCACCGAGTAGACCGTCGGGTCCTCCGACATCTCCAGGTAGGAGGCCCGGTAGTCGCGCGGCCACGGGACGACCCGGCACACGTGGCGGTCGTAGAACACCCGCACCGCCTTGTAGTACTCGTGGGAGGCGGTGGTGCCGGCCTCCTCGTGGCGGCGGAGCGTGTCGTCCACCCCCGGCGGCAGGGCCGCCCGCAGGACGGCCATCTCCTGGCGCCACAGCGGGTAGGAGGCGGGCGAGTCGGCCACCACCAGGCCGCGCAGGCCCGCCGGCCGGCCCGCGGCGTGCCGGGCCCCCAGCAGCCCGCCCCAGGAGTGGCCGAACAGCACGTAGTCGTCCGTCACGCCCAGGGAGTGCAGCAGGTTGTCCAGTTCCGCCGCGAACAGCTCGGGCGTCCAGAAGTCCGCGCCCTTGTCCGGAAGCCGGGTCGACCCGCCGTTGCCGAGCTGGTCGTAGTGCAGCACCGGCCAGCCGTACCGGGCCAGTTCGGCCAGGTTCGACAGGTAGTGGTGGGTGCTGCCGGGGCCGCCGTGCACCACCACCAGGACCGGCCGACCGGCGCCGGGCGTCCCGGTCATCCGGTACCAGGTCCGGTACTCCCCGAAGGGGACCACACCCTGGGCGACATCCATTCCGATCACCTCACTGCCAGTCAGCGGCCGGTCCCGCCCCACATGTCTAGCTCCGCAAACCACCTCGGAACCAGCCCCTTAGGGGGGCCGGGCACCCCTCCGCCTGACGCTCGGTCACCGGCCGAAAACCCCTACGGGGGCCGGGTCCGGACACGCGAAGGCCCCTCCGGCGCCGTGCCGGAGGGGCCTCGCGGGGTCGTCGGGTCAGGACGGACGGATCAGGGCGGACGGATCAGGGCGGACGGATCAGGGCGGACGGTCTCAGGAGGAGTGGGCCTCAGGAGGGGTGGGTCTCGCTCAGGTAGGCCAGGACGGCCAGCACCCGGCGGTTGTCGTCGTCGTGCGGGATGAGGTCGAGCTTGCTGAAGATGTTGTTGATGTGCTTGCAGACCGCCTTCTCCGTGATGGTGAGGCGGCCGCCGATGCCCGCGTTGGTCCGCCCCTCCGCCATCAGGCCCAGCACCTCGTGCTCACGCGGGGTCAGGTTCTGCAGCGTCTTGTTCTGGGAGTGCCGCGACAGCAGCTGGTTGACCACGACCGGGTCCAGGACCGTACCGCCCGCGGCGACCGTCCGCACGGCGTCGACGAACCTCGTGACGTCCGACACCCGGTCCTTGAGGAGGTAGCCGAGACCCCCGCCGCTGGCCGCGAGCAGCTCCTTGGCGTAGAGCTGCTCGACGTGCTGCGACAGCACCAGGACCGGCAGGTCGGGCGTGTGCCGGCGGGCTTCGAGCGCGACCCGCAGGCCCTCGTCGGTCTGGGTCGGGGGCAGCCGCACGTCCACCACCGCGACGTCCGGCTTGTGCACGGCCAGCGCCTGGGCCAGCGAGGGACCGTTGTCCACCGCCTCCACCACCTCCAGGCCGTAGGCGGTCAAGAGCCTGATCAACCCGTCCCGCAGCAGGGTCAGGTCTTCGGCGATGACAACGCGCATGGCAGCTCCATGGTGATGATGGTGGGTCCCCCGACGGGACTGGTCACGACGAGCACTCCGTCGAAGGCTGCCAGGCGACGCTCCACCCCCGCCAGTCCACCGCCCGCCGTCGGGGAGGCCCCGCCCATGCCGTCGTCTCCGACGATCGCCACCAGTCTGCCGTCCTCGTGGCTCAGCTGCGTCCAGGCGCGGCTCGCGCCGCTGTACTTGGCCGCGTTGGTGAGCGCCTCGGCCACCGCGAAGTACATGGCCGACTCCACCGGCGCCTCGGGCCGGCCCGGCAGCTCGATCCGCACGTCCACCGGGAACGGCATGGACATCGCCAGGGCCCGCACCGCCCCGTCCAGACCGCGCTCGGCCAGCACCGGAGGATGGATGCCGCGGACCAGGTCCCGCAGATCGGAGAGGGCCTGCCCGCTGTGCTCCCGGGCCTCGACCATCAGCGCCGAGGCGGCCTCCGGATCATGCTTGATCAGCTGCTCGGCCAGGCCGATGTTCATGCCCAGGGCGACCAGCCGGGCCTGCGCGCCGTCGTGCAGGTCGCGCTCGATCCGCCGCAGCTCGGCCGCCGAGGCGTCCACGACCTTGGTGCGGGAGTCGGTCAGCGAGTCGACCCGGGCGTTCAGCTGCCCGCGGCCGGGCGACAGCAGCGCGGCGGAGAACAGCGCGTGGCCCTTGACGATCAGCGGCGCCCCGGCGAGCGCGGCGGTCAGGCAGAGCGCGCCCAGCGGGATGTTCAGGGTCCAGTACAGGTGGTGGGCGGTGGTCAGCGCCACCAGGAACGGCGCCACCAGGAGGCCGCCCAGGCCGTTGACGAGCAGCGCGGCCGGCAGCACCCCGAGGAGGGCGCCCACCGGCACGTTGAGCAGCAGCCACAGCAGGTCGCGCCAGGTCGCCGGGTCCCTGACCAGCTCCCGGCAGAGCTCGACCCGGCCGCCGGCGCCCGGCTCGACGCGCGGCAGCGGCCGGTAGGGCGAGGCGATCGGCACCCCGGACCACTCACGGGCCCAGCGGCGCTGGGTGTCGGCGAACGCGCGTGTCCCCTTGAGCAGGACCGGCGTGGTCAGGACCCCGAGGCCGAGCGGGAGGAAGATGATCGACAGGAGCGAGCCGACCAGCAGCGGCACACCGGCGAACTGGGACACCGCGGCCTGCACCAGGCCCCGGCCGCACGCCGTCAGCACCCGGACGACCCGGCCGGCCAGCCGCGACACCCCGCTCATGACTGCCCCGCCGGGGCCGGGGCGGCGGTCGTCCCGCCACCCGTGCGTGCTCGGGTCACTGTCGTCTCCTCGTGGTCGTGCCTGTCCTCCTGATCAAGTCTCGATCCTCGGTGACGTTCTGTCAGGGGGGTAAACACCCCGATCAAGGTCGGGGCCGCCCCCGCCGACCGGCACCCCTACCCCCTCGACGGGCCCGTGGGGAGCCCCTAAGGGGCTGGTCGGCTCAGGGGTGCAGTCGCTAAACATGGGGGACGGAGGAGAGGAGCCCGAGGATGGCGGGGCAGGCGGCGCCGGTTCACGACGAGGCGGCCACGCCCGGAGGACGTGGCCGCGGGGCGGATCCGCGATGGCCGCACGGCCCGGACCGGGCCGCCGGTGTCGTGGCACCGGAGTGCCGCTACGCCTCCGTCCGGATCCGGGACAGCGTCTTCCACAGCGTCTCGGGGGTCTCGAACGTCGCCAGCGACAGGGCTTCGTCGTAGAACCTCACGTCGTAGGCGTCCTCCAGTACGGAAAGCAGGTCGACTGTCGCCAGGGAGTCGAGACCGAAATCCCGCAACGGGGCGTCGGCGGAGAGTTCCTCATCGGCGGGCAGATACGGCAGAAAACGGCGCACGGATTCTTCGAATCGCTCATCCCACATGTCGGCGACCTTACCGACGGCGTCAGTTCGGGTCGACGAGTTCGAACCCCTATTTCATTCCCGGCCATCGGAGGCGGACATGGAATTCCCGACAGAGAACACGCTCCCGGCCAGGTTCCTGCGCGGTCTGGCCGCATCCCCCGACGGGGCGGCACTGCGCCACGGCGACGACGCCCGGACCTACCGGCAGCTGCACGACCGGGCCCTGCTGTGGGCCGGCGCCCTGACCGCCGAAGGGGCCAGGACCGTCGGTGTCCTGGCCCGCAAGGGACCCGAGGCGTACACCGCGATCCTCGCCGCGCTGTACGCCGGCGCCACCGTGGTGCCGCTGCGCCCGGACTTCCCGGCCGCCCGGCTGGCCCAGATGGCGGAGGCCGCCGGGGTGGACGTGGTGGTCGCCGACCGGGAGGCGGTGCCCGCCCTGGCCGAGGTCCGGCAGGGCCGGGCGGTGCTCCTGGTCGGCCCGGACGGCACCGCGCCGGCCGACGACCTGCCGTACACCACGCTGAAGACGGACCCGGCCGCGGCGCTCACCGAGCCCCGGGCGGTGGCCGCGGACGACCTCGCCTACGTCCTGTTCACCTCCGGCTCGACCGGCCGGCCCAAGGGCGTGCGGCTCACCCACGGCGCCTTCGCCCACTACTTCTCGCTGCTGGACGCGCGCTACGACTTCGGCCCCGCCGACGTGTTCTCGCAGGTCTTCGACCTGAACTTCGACTGCTCGGTGTTCGACCTGTTCTGCGCCTGGGGCGCGGGCGCCGAGTTCCTCACGCTGCCGCCGCAGGCGTTCCGGGCCCTGCCGGAGTTCCTCGCCGACCACGGCGTGACGGTCTGGTTCTCCACCCCGAGCGCCATCGACCTGGTGCGCCGCACCGGCGGCCTGGCCCCGGGCGCGATGCCTGGCCTGCGTTGGAGCTTCTTCGCCGGCGAGGCGCTGACCTGCCGCGACGTCGAGGACTGGCGGCGGGCCGCGCCGGCCGCGACCGTGGAGAACCTGTACGGCCCGACCGAGCTCACCGTGACCATCGCGGCCTACCGCTGGTCCGACGACACGACGGCGGGCATCGCGGTCAACGGCGTGGTGCCGATCGGCGCCGTCCACGCCGGCCACGAGGTCCTGCTGCTCGACGCGGACGGGGAGCCGGCCGCCGAGGAGGGGGAGCTCTGCATCGCCGGCCCCCAGCTCACCCCCGGGTACCTGGACCCGGCCGACGGCACCGGCCGGTTCCTGGACCGCGGCGGCCGGCGCTACTACCGCACCGGGGACCGGGCCCGCCGGATCGGCCCCGACGGGGCGGACCTGGCGTACCTGGGCCGGCTGGACTCACAGATCCAGGTGCAGGGCTGGCGGATCGAGCCCGCCGAGGTCGAGCACGCGCTGCGCGCCTGCGCGGTCCGGGACGCGGTGGTGGTCGGTGCCCCGACCCCGGCCGGCACGGTGCTGGTGGCCTTCTGCACCGGGGAGCCGGTGCCCAGCGTCGAGCTGGTGCGGGGGCTGCGGGAGCTGCTGCCGGCCGGGGCGATCCCGCGCCGGTTCCTGTTCGTCGAGGAGTTCCCGCTGTCGCCCAACCGGAAGGTGGACCGGGGCTCGCTCACCGCGACGGCCGCCGCGCTCAAGGGTCTCTGAGCCGGAGGCCGGCGGGACGCGCACGGGAGAAGTCCCCCGGGGGGGGGAAACCACCCCGGGGCGTAAGCCCGGGGCCCCCCCCGGGGCGCACGGCGCCCCCGCGAGGGG
>NZ_JBHVIV010000040.1:0-74982 GCF_042799475.1 Kitasatospora sp. NPDC057692
GGCTTGTACCCCAAGACCAGAATCAGTGGCCGACCTCACGGGTGGGAGGGGGTGCGGCCCGAAGCGGCCAACCCACCCCCCCGGGGACAGCGGGGTGGGCCACCCCACAGATATACGCGGCCCGCCCCCCCCCCCCCCCCACGCTCCGCCCCGGTCCGGCGGGCGGCTCCGGGGCGGTTCGAGGCCGAGCGGGCAGCAGGTGCCGGTGCGGGCCTGTCGTGTGGGCGGGGGTGGGCGCGGCGGGCCATCCGGGCGAGCACGGAGTGGCGCAGGGGGGTGGGGGACCGCACATTGGTGCGCATGCTGACGAAGCGCCCGATGGTTCGTCCGCTCCAGTGCGCGCGCGGGCGCCACTGCATGTCGCGTTCCCCAGGAGAGGTGTCCGTCCGATGATCCCCGTCCACGACCCGGCCGCGCGCCGCACGCAGGTGGCCACCGGTGCGGCCTGCGCCGCCGCGCTGGTCCTCGCCCTCACCGCGTCGACGGCGTTCGCCGCCCAGGCGCCGCCCTGGAGTCCCGGCGGCCAGGGGTGGGGGCGTCCGGCCGTCCCGACCGGCCCGGCCGGGCCCCGGGCGGGCGGCAGCCAGGCGTACACCCAGCCGGGCCAGTACCTGTTCACCGTCCCGGAGGGGGTGAGCGAGCTGACGGTCTACGCGCTGGGCTCCGGCGGCTTCGGCGGCCCGGGTTCCGGGGGCGGTGGCGGCGGGGGAGGCGGCGGCGGGGGCAGCTATGTCACCGGCCCGGCCGGCGGTGGTGGCGGAGGCGCAGGGGGTGGCGGCAGCGGGGCCGGTGGGGGAGGTGGAGGCGGCGGAGGGGCCTTCGTGGCGTGCAGGGTCCCGGTGCCGGGCCTCGGTACGACCACGCTCGCCGTGCAGGTGGGCAGCGGTGCGCGCGGCGGCAGCGCGGGAGGCGGCGCGGGTGGGGCCGGCGGGGCGGGAGGCCGCGCCGACGACGGGCTGCAGCCCAGCACGCCCGGCCGCGCGGGAAGCGGCGGCTCGACCGGTGGCAGCGGCAGTGGCAGCGCCCCCGGACGGACGGCCGTCACCGGCGGTGACTTCTTCGTCGGCGCCGGCGGCGGTGCTTCCGGGGTGTCGTCCTCGCCCGGGGAAGGCGGCGGCGGAGGCGGGCGGGGCGGGCGCGGGAGCGGAGCCAAGGGCGGCGCCGGGGGCCTGGGCGGCGCCTCGCCGAACGGCGGCGCGGGCGGGGCGGGCGGCGCGGGCGGCCCTGCCGCCACCTGTGACGGCGGGACTACCCTCGCCCGGGGCGCCGGCCTGGCCGGCAGCTCCGGCAGCCCGGGTGAAACCGGGGAGTCGGGTGTCACCGGTGGCCCCGGCGCGCCCGGAAAGGTCGGGTACGGCGGCTACGGAGGGCAGGGGGGCAAGGGCGGTACGGGCGGTACCGGCGGTGCGCCCGGCAAGGCGGTGGTCACCCTGCCCGCCGGGGCCGGCGTCGGCGGAGCCGGCGGGGCGGGCGGCGACGGCGGCATGGGCGGCATGAGCGGTCACGGCGGCGCGCCCTCCCCCAACCCCGCGAGCGAGGCGGGCTTCGCCGGCGAAGCCGGGAACGCCGGCGCAGGCGGCCCCGACGGGGGCCCCGGGTACGTCCTCATCACCTGGTGACCCGCGACGGCCCCCGCGGCCATCGCCCAGCGAGCTGGTAAGAGTGGCAGGCCGGTCAGAGCGGGTTGAGGCGGGCCTTGAGCAGACAGAACTCGTTGCCCTCCGGTTCGGCTGGGACGTGCCGGGAATCCTCGCCGGTCTGGCCGATGCCGGCGAGGAGCCTGAAGGTTCCGCTCCGTCGAATCGGGGGCGCGAGTGATCTCCCTGCACGCGTGCCGTCTGCCGCCCGACCCACGCCGGGCACCGCCCGACATGAGCAAGTACGACGGGCTGCTGAGCCTGGTCACCAGCGGCGAGAGCCGGACCCAGAAAGGGCACGGTGCATGAGCCCGACGATCACTGTCAGCGACCAGGACGACGAGCAGGACTCCGGCAAGGTCCCCGGCTGCAGGGTGCCGCTGCCTGGGACTCGGAGGACATGCTGATCGACGAGGCATGCCGAGAGCTTCGTCTTCCGGCGTTCCGCGTGGCCCTTCCTGCCCTAAGCGTGCCGAAGGATTTCCTGTTCGGGTGCGGCCGTTGTGGGTGGGGTGTTGCTGTTGGTGCGCCAGGGCCCGTGGCGGGGGCGATGTGGCGGGCCGGCCGCAGCGCGGTCTGCCCGCGGGCCCGGTTTCGTGCGAACACGCGCAAGCCGTCGCCGGTCACCTCACCGTGTCCGGTGCGCAGACGGAGCCGCTCGCTGCTCTCCCCGGCGGAGGGGAACCGCGTCGAAGGGCTCGACACCCCCTCCCCACCCGCCGCCGGTGCGGCGGCGGGTGGGGAGGGGGTGTCGGTCATCCGTGGCCGCCATCCGGAGAACCTGTCGGGGCCGGGCGCGGCGCCGGGTGCCGGCCGGTGTCGGTGCCTGTGCCGCGGGGCCGCCAGCCGGGCGGTTGCGCGTCGTCCAGCGGGCGGCTGGGCAGTTCGCGGCGGAGCACGGGGGCGATGTCGCTGAAGAACAGTTCCAGTGTGGCGAGGTAGTCCGCGCGGTCCAGGACCTCGCCGTCCGTGTGCAGGTGGAGCAGCTCGTGGCCGAAGTGCGCGTGCTGGCCCAGGACCTTCTCGATGATCTGCTGAGGGCTGCCGACCAGTACCGGGCCGTGTTCGATCCAGTCCTCGACGGTGTCGAAGCGGATCGAGGCGCCGTCGAAGGCCCGGTTGACCTTCAGCCGGGCCTCGAAGACCGGGCGGTAGCGCGCCACCGCCTCCTGCGAGGTGCGGGCGCCGAAGTAGCCGGCGGTGCCCGCGCCGACCAGGGCGCGGGCCGGGTCGTGTCCGTACGCCGCCCAGCGTTCGCGGTAGTGGCGCACGATCGCGGCGTACGGGCCGATGGCGCCGGCGCCGTTGGGGGTGAACAGCGGGTCGCCGTGGCGGGCGGCGAAGTCGGCGGAGTCCGGGTTGCTCCCGGCGCCGTGCCAGATCCGGATCTCGGGCCGCAGGGGCCGCGGCAGTGGTTCGGCGTCCTCCAGCGAGCGGCCGAGCCGGCCCTGCCAGGTCACCCGTTCCTCCCGCCACAGCCGGCGGAACAGCAGGTAGTTCTCCTGGAGCAGCTCCCACTGGTTGTCCCGGGTGACGCCGAACAGGCGGGCGGAGCGCGGGTAGGCGCCCTTGGCGACGATCAGGTCCAGCCGGCCCCGGGCGAGGTGGTCCAGGGTGGCGTAGTCCTCGTAGGCGCGCAGCGGGTCGAGCATGCCGAGGGTGGTGACGGCGGTGAACAGCCGTATCCGCGAGGTGACGGCGGCGATGTGGGCGAGCAGGACGGGCGGGGAGCTGGAGACGGCGGGGCGGTCGTGCCGCTCGCCGATGCCGTAGGCGTCGAAGCCCAGCTCCTCGGCGAAGACGGCGTAGTCGACGAGTTCGCGCAGCTGGTCGTGGTCGGGCTTGGACTGGTCGGGCAGGTGGGGAAGGAGCAGGAAGCGCATGGCGGTCCCCCGGTACGCATCGAGTTGATGTGTCAACCCCAGCATGGGCGTGCCGGGTTGACACGTCAACCGGCTTCGGCGGGTTTCAGCGGTCGGGCCGGTCTTCCTTCAGCCGTTCGGTCAGGGCGGCGGAGATGTCGACGAGCGCGCGTCTTTGATCCTGTGTCAGCGGATCGGTGAGCCAGCGGCGGATGTGCGCCGCGCGCCGGGGCAGCGCGGCGGCGACGGCGGCCCGGCCCTCCTGTGTGAGGGCCACCACGGCGCCGCGCCCGGTGTCCGGGCAGGGCTCGCGGGTGACCAGGCCGCGCCCGGCCATCCGGGTCAGGTGGTGGTGCAGCCGGCTCTTCTCGAACTGGGTGACGCCGCTCAGCCGGTAGGGCCGAAGCTTCCCGCCGGGGGCGGCCGCCAGGGCCTGGAGGATGGCGAGGTCCGGCTCGGAGAGGCCGGTCTCCTGCTGCAACTGCTGGGCGAGGCGGCGCCAGAACAGCACCTGGGTCTCGAAGAAGCCGCTCCAGACCTCGTCCTCGTCCTCGTCCAGCCACCCCGCCTGGTCGGCCCGCCCCGCCTGCTCCGCCCGCTCAGCCATAGGGCCGATGCTATCGATCGCACGGCGAAGCCCGCGGGCGGTCGGCCCCGTACCGCCGGGCGGTCGCCCGCCACCGCTTTCCGATCCGGCGCGGCCGCCGCTACATTGCCGCCCGCCTGGCCGCCCGCCTGCGTCCCGGGCCCCGGTGGTGGACTGGACGACGGCCTCGAGCGGTACGCCCGCCGCCGCGTCCGGAGCGCGATCACCTCCTCCCACCGGACGGCCTCACCATCGCCCGTCCGGGTGCCTGGGTGGGCCGCCGCGCCTGCCTCGGGGCGGTCCTGACGAAAGGCCGCCTCGATGATCGCCCCGGCTTGCCCAGCCCGGCGCCCACGAGGGACATCAGGCCGACTGCGGCAGGCCGGAGAGCAGGGGACAGGGGCGCGGGCGGCGACGGAGCGGGCGGCCCGGTATGCGGGCGCCTGCTCCCGGTCGCGCCGCGGGGCGCCTAGCCCTGAGCTTGGTCCGGGCCGTGCGGGTTGGTGGTCCTGGTCGCGCCTGCCTCCGGGTCTTCTTGCCCTTCCTCGAAGAGCTGCTCATGTCCGGCTCGACCCCAGGTGACATATTGAAACCACATAAGTGACACGAGAGCGGCGACGCCTACCAGCCCGCCCGTGACGAACCCGGCGACCGCCGAGTGACCGGCGATGACAGTGCCGAGCAGCCCTGCCGCGGAACCGGTCAGGACCGCGGTGACCACGCCGATCATTCCGGCGACCGTCCGGAAGACCTGGGTGTATCCGCCGTGCAGGCCGTGCATGGCCAGCCGCCGCGAGGGCCGGACGCTGGCCAGGTAATGGGTCAACTCGGGCGCGTGGTCGAAGTAGTAGGCACGGAGCCGCGCGATCCGTTGCGCGTACTGAAGATCCTCGATCCCGGATTGGAGAGCCCGGTCGAAGGTGACGAAGCCGACAAAGGCCAGCGTCGAGAGCAGGATCAGGCCGAAGGCGAAGAACGCGGTGCTGATCTCGGTCGCTGTGACGACCAGACCGAGGGCGACCAGTCCAGCCGACACCGCACCGATGAAGATCGACGCCCGGCCGGTTGATTCAGCGATCGCCGCGGCCCGTGCTCCCTGGAGGGTGAAATGCTCGGTGGTCACGAACGTGACGGAGGCCGACCGCGGATCCGTGTCGCGTGCCTCCGCTCCCGCGTCCTGGTCGTTGCCCGTCGTCCCACCAGCTTCCGTATGAGGGTCAGGATGCGACTGTACGAGAGGAGCAGCCGCAGGGCCGATGCAGACACTCCGTACTCGGCCCGTTCTGCCGGACGACGAGGCCGGGCACGTCTCCCACCGCACGGGTGCTGCGCCTGTCGCTCCGGGGCGGTCTTCTCCGTCTCAGTTGCCGAGCCCGCGGACGTACGTGATGTCGCGCTCACGTGATCTTTGACCTGTGCGGCGGTGTCGAGGGCTGCCGGGCTGTGGTTTCTTCTTCGCCGGCGGCTTCGCGGTGTCGGTATTTCGGGCTGTGCGGACGTCGTGGCGAGGGGCCGGGTGGGAGTCCGTACGGCCGGGGTGGTCGTCCTGGGCCGGGTCGGGCGGGTTTCGGCGCGCCCGCGCTCTCGCGGAAGGGGTGGGCGTCCGGCTCCCCTGTCCGGCCCTGTCCGCAGGACGGGGGTGACCGTCCCGGACACAGTCCTGACCTGGGCTTCTCGCCCGGACGTGTCCGAGTTGCGTCCGGGCTCTTGCTGCGACCGGCACCCACTTGAAGTCTTGGAGGGCCCCACCCAAACCCGGGGTGGCCAAGTGAAGGAAGCGAAGGTTCTGCATGGTGAACAGGTTCATCAAGGCTCTCGGTGCGACTGTCCTCGTGACGGTGGCCGTCATCGCCTCGCCGGGAGTGGCCAACGCGAGCGCGGGCGGCAGCACCTCGACCGCCCTCGGAACGCTCAGCCAGTACACCGTCGGCGACAGCTACCACGTCGGCCGGGTCGAGGCGGGCGTGGCGAGCGGCTACCGGTGCGACATCGGTTTCATGGTCACGGGGACGCTCAAGAACGGTCAGGGCTACAGCTCCGCGAAGTGGGCCTCGTGCAGCTCCAACCCCTCGTATACCTTCACGATCAACCAGGAGTTCAAGGCGGATACGCGTCTGTGCGTCAGCGTCCGGACGAGGGCCGGTAGCTGGCTTCCCGACAAGGCCTGTATTTGGATCGAGGCCTGACCGCCTTCCACCGCGGGGGCAACGGCGAAGGCCTGCATCCCGGTAGTGGGTGCGGGCCTTCCCGGCTTCCCAGGGCCCTCGGCTCCGGCGTCGGTCTTGCGCCCCGTAAGACCGACGCCGCCGGCGGGGCCGGACAGCCGTCCGGTTCTGTGGGGTTGGTCAGACTTCGTTGGGACGGGACACGGGGGCGGCGGCTTCGATGGCGGCGAGGAGCCGGGCGTGGACGGCCACGGCCGCCTCCTGCGTCGCGGGGTCGGGGTCCTTGAGCTGGGGTGCGACGAGTTCGGCGGCCGCGGCGAGGACCGGCACCGGGACGGTGGCTTCGCGCAGGTGGAGGAGCTGGGAGGCGGCGCGTTCGCCGGGGGTGGCCTGGGCGCGGGCGTCGGGGATCAGGGCGCTGATGCCGCGGGGCAAGGGGGACTGGGTGCTGGTCACCCACCTCATTCTTCCGTGCCCCGGACGGCCGGACGGCCGGACGATCGCCTCGGCCGTCGTCACGTTCCTCGCCTGGCAGGGGCCGGATGGCGGCGGGCGATGGCTTCCGACAGTGCCGGGCGGGCCTGGTGCCGGCGGATGTGCTTGGTGCGGCCGGCGTCGGCGGCTCGCTCGGGCGGCGGCCGGTCCTGTGCGACCGCGGTGAGCGTGCGGCTCGGCTCGCCGATCGCGTCCTGCCAGGCGGTGGGCTGGCGGCGGAGCTCGCCTGCGGGGCGGTCGACGGCTGCCGCCGGATCGGTGCCGAACGGCGAGGGCTTCGGAGGCGGCTTCGCTGAGGACGTCTTCGTCCAGGCCGGCGAAGGCGTTCCGCCGCCTCTCGGCCGCCGGCTCGAACTGCTCCAGAACGCGGCGCAGCCGCCGCTGCGCCTGGCCCTCGCCGTTCGGGGCCGGTGGGCCGGTGGGCCGGTGGGGTGGTGGGGTGGTGGGGGATGGGGGCTGGTCCGCGGGGGCCGTTGCCGTCCGCCGGCCGTCGGACGCTGTTCGTCGTGTCCGGGTTGCGGGTGGGTGGTTGGGGTGGTGAGTGGCGGTCAGGGTGATGGGGTGAAGGTGCGGCGGTACCTCGACGGGCTGGTCCGGGTCATCGCGGTGAAGTGGACGCGCATCGACTCCGCGGAGCCGAAGCCGCATCGGTGGGCGATGTCGTCGATGCCGAGGGGGGTGGTTTCGAGGAGTTCGCGGGCGCGGGCGACGCGTTGGACGGCTACCCAGTTCATGACGCTTGTTCCGGTGGCGGTCCGGAATTTGCGGCGCAGGGTCCTTGTGCTCATGTGGCTGTGCCGGCTGATCGACTCCAGGGTGAGCGGCTCGTCGAGGTGTCCCAGGATCCATGTGATCACGTTGGTGATCTCCGAGTCGCCGGCGGGTGGGAGGTGTTCGATGAACTGGGCCTGTCCTCCTTCGCGGTGCGGGGGGCTGACGAGGAAACGGGCCATGGTGTTCGCGGCGGCCTGGCCGTGGTCGAGTCGTAGGAGGTGCAGGCACAGGTCGGTTCCGGCGAGGATGCCGGCGGAGGTGAAGACGCCGGTGTCCTCGACGTAGAGTTCCGCCTCGCGGACCTTGACCGAGGGGTGGCGCTCCCGCAGCAGCCTGGCCCAGTGCCAGTGAGTGGTGGCGTTGCGGCCGTCGAGGATGCCGGCGGCGGCCAGGGCGAACGCGCCGTTGCAGATGGACACCATCCGGCTTCCGCGGCGGTAGGCGTCGGCCAGCCGTTCGACCAGTTCGGGGTGCGGGGGCTCTGTGGGGTCCTCGACTCCGGCGACGATCACGGTGTGCGCGGTGTCCAGCCGGTCGAGGGGTTCGACGTCACGGGGTACCAGTGCGTTCTGCGCGGGAAGCGGGCTCACCAGACTCAGTTCGTAGGGGACGCCGCCGGGCCAGGAGGCGGTCACGTAGTGCGGCCAGTGGCCGAACACCTGCTGGGGGACGGCTATGTCCAGGGGGGCGTAGCCCTGCTGGACCACGATCGCGATCTTGGCCGGATCCTTGGTATTCCTGTCCATTTGGCCATCGTACTAGGGGTCCCGGTCTTCCTAGGCTGGTCGCATCGGGCCGTTGGCCGGTTGTTAGAGGAGAGGCGCAACATGTATGTCGTGATTGAGACTTGGACCCCGAGGCCGGCGTTCCACGCCGCGGACGAGCAGACGCGCAACGATCTGCTCGCCGGGGCTCAGGAAGCCATGAGGCAGCTCGCGGAGATCGGCGTGGTGACCCTCGGCTGGGGTCGGGTGGAGCCGGCGGCAAACTCCACGTCCCACGAGTGGTTCGCCGTCTGGCAGGCCCCGTCGAAGGAACTGGCCGACAAGCTCCTCGAAGGTGTCGAGGACTCCGGCTGGTACACCTACTTTGAGCAGTCCAACGCCGTCGGCGAGCTGCGGCCCGCCGAGGCGGCCATCGCCGAGCACCTGGCTCTGGGGGCTGACGCCAGGTGAGCATTCTCGAGAACCTGCCGGAGGAGATCGGAGGGTGGCCGCGTACGGCGGCCACGGAGGCGGCCGTCGCCTTCACCGCCGAGCACTCTCCGCGATGGCTGCTCAACCACTGCGTCCGCAGCTACTTCTACGCGCGGAGCATCGGTACCGCCAGGGGCCTGGCGGCCGGGGCGGACTACGACGACGAGGCGCTCTTCCTCGCCACGGTGCTGCACGACATCGGTCTGACCGATGAGGGACAGGGTCCGAACCGGTTCGAGGTGGACGGTGCGTTCCGGGCGGCCCGCTTCGCCCGCGAGCACGGCCTGTCCGATGCCGCCGCCGACCAGGTCTGGGACGCGGTGGCGCTGCACACCTCGCCGGGGATCGCGTCTCACAAGCATCCGGTCGGCGCTCTGGCGCACTTCGGAATCAGCGCCGATGTGTTCGCCTTCGGCGTCGAGGAGGTGGACCGGGCGGTCCTGGCCGCGGCGCACGAGGCGTTTCCGTATCTGGACCTGCGGAACAGCATCAACGCGCAGGTCGCCCGTCAGATCGACGAGCAGCCGTCGAAGTGGGCTCCGCTGTCGTTCGTCGACATCGTGTACCGCAGGCACCGGCCGGACAACCCGTTCCCCGGCCTCGATGAGCTCGTGGCCGCCCCGGTGCTTCCGTCCTGACGACACGTTGGAGCGGCCGCGGCGGATGCCGCCGCGGCCGCTCCAAGGCGGGGAACCGGCGAGGAAGGCGCGGACCCGGGCACCGTCGTGCGCCCGGGTCCGCGCCTGTTTCCGGATGCGGCCGCGCCCCCGGCGTCCGAGCGCTGCCATCACGGCCCCGGGGAGTACCGGTGCGCCTTGCGGCTGCAGGCGATGGTGCCGGTGCCGGTGCGGCCGGATTCGGCGAGGCGGCGTACCTCGGCAGCGGCCGGGTTCGCGGCGTCCGGCCGCCGGCGGGCGTCAACGCCGGATGCCTCCTCGGCCCGTGAGCGGTCGGTCGAGCGGGCGGTTGTCAGGGCTGGCGCTGTTGCGGGGTCAGCGGAGCGTGTCCGTCAGCCACCGGAGCGGGCTGCGGGGGTTCAGGCCGAGCAGAGTTTGGGCGGATTGGTCGGGGGTGATGGCGTTGTCGGGGAGGGTGGTCAGGAAGTCGTACAGCCCCGCCACGCCGGCGGCCGCGTCGGTGCCGAGCAGGGGGGTGAGGAGGTCGCCGAAGGCGGCGGGGGTGAGCGCCTCGTAGGTGACGGGGTGTCCCAGGTGGGCGGTGAACGCCTCGGCGAGCTCGGGGCCGGTGGCTGCGGGGTGCAGGCCGATCTCGACCAGGCCGGTGATGTCCGGGCGGTGGAGGAGGGCGGCCGCGGCGTCGGCGACGTCGAGGTGCGAGACCCAGGACACCGGGTGGCGGGCGGGCAACGGGTAGCGCAGCACGCCCTGTTCGCGGGCGCCGTTGACGACGGGGGGCAGGAGGAGGTTCTCCAGGAAGAGGCGCGGTGCGATCACCGCGTGGGACAGGCCGCTGTCCTTGAGCCCGTCGATGACGGTGGTGACGGCCGGGTCGGCGTGTTCCACGGGCGTGCCGCCGCTGGTGGAGAACACCACGCGGTCCGGGCGGGCGGTGTTCAGGGCGGTGACGATGTTGCGGGCGTGGCGCAGCCGGTCCTGTGGTGCGCCGAGGGGGAGGTGGGCGAAGACGCCGCGCGCGCCGCGGTAGGCGTCGGCGAGCGCGTCGGCGAAGTCGAGGTCGACGGCCCGTACCCGGGTGCCGGCGACGGCGGCGCCCGGGTTGCGGGTGAGGGCGGTGACGGGGGCGCCGGAGGCGGCGAGGGTGGCGGCGACGGGGGCGCCTTGGGCGCCGGTGGCGCCGTGGATCACGTAGCTCATGAACCCATTAGTGCATACGGTGCACCGGTTACTTCAACTGCACTATTGGGCTACGGTGTCGATGTGACCGCGACCTCTCTTCCCGAATGCGGCGTCGCCCGGTTCCTCGTCCTGCTCGAGGGGCCCTGGGCCACGCTCATCGTGCGCGAGCTGCTGCACGGCCCGCACCGCTTCACCGAGCTGCGTGCGGCGCTGCCGCGGATCAGCCCGCACACGCTCACCAGCCGGCTGCGGCAGTTCGAGGCGTACGGTCTCGTCACCCGGACCGCCTATCCCGAGATCCCTCCGCGCGTGGAGTACCGCCTTACGCCGTTGGGCGAGGGCTTGGGGCCGGTGCTTGAGGCCATGGCCGCGTGGGCTGCGTCGATTCCCGACCCCGCTTCTCCCGCTGAGGGCCGGGACGCGTCCCTCCCTCGCTAGCGCCGCATCAGGCAACGTTCGCCCTGCTGTGACATGACGCGTCGCCCGAGTGTGACTCGGGCGACGCGTCACCTGCCAGCACGTTCGGGTGGCAGAACGAGTACGGGGCCGTGAGATCGATGACGACGAGGGCAGACGGCTGCTGCGGATCATCCGCAGAGGCACCGGGTCAGTGGTGACCTGGCGGCGCGCACAGACGGTGCTGCTGTCCGCCCAGGCCATGTCCGTGGCGATGATCGCGGAGGTGACGTTCACCAGCGCGGACCGGGTCCGGGACGTGATCCACAACTTCAACGCCGACGGCTTCGACTCCCTCTACCCGAAGTACAAGGGCGGGCGGCCAAGAACGGCCGGCCGGGCGACCGGTTGGGGGGTGGGTTCCCGGGCCGGTCGGCCGACCGGCCCGGGAGGGGTCAGCTGTCGTCGCCCCGTTCGGTCTTGGCGGAGAACCGCAGGCGGGTGGCGGCCGCGGCGCCGAGGGCGAGCAGGACGACGGAGATCCACAGGCCGGCCAGGTGGTTGCCAGTGCTCTCCTCGGCCCAGCCCATGACGTAGGGGCCGACGAAGCCGCCGGTGATGCCGACCGTGTTGAGCAGTGCCAGGCCGCCGGCGAGTGTCTTGCCCTCCAGGCGGGTGCCGGGGAAGTTGAACAGGAGCGGCTGGACGACGAAGAACGCCAGGCCGGTGAAGCAGAAGCCGAGCAGTGCGATCACGGGGCCGGCGACGGAGGCGACGACGAGTCCGGTGAACATCATCAGCAGGCCGGTCACCACGAAGTTGCGGGAGCGTCGGGGGGTGGTGGCGCGTGGTGGCACCAGGACGGCGCCGAATGCGGCCATCACCCAGGGCAGGCTGGTCAGCAGCCCGATGGTGAACGGGGACAGGTGCCCCCAGCCGCCGATGATGCCGGGCAGGAAGTAGACGACGGAGTAGAGCGCGACCTGGTGTGTCCAGTTGGCGAAGATCGCGATGAGCATCTGCTTGTCGCGCAGCACCGTCAGCAGGGAACCGGAGCTGGTCCCGGCGGCCTTGGCGCCTTCCGCCTGCTCGCGGGCCGCCGCCTCGCTGACCAGCGCCGCCTCCTTGGCGCTCAGCCACGGGGCCGTGGCCGGGCCGTCCGGGAGGTACCGGAAGACGACGAAGGCCAGCAGGACGCAGGGGAGGCCCTCGATGACGAACATCCACTGCCAGCCGTGCCAGCCGCCGATCCCGTCCATCTCCAGGAGCAGACCGCCCAGCGGGTTGCCGAGCACGCTGGCGATCGAGGCCCCGAGCAGCAGCAGGCCGATGGCCCGGCCCCGGGTCTCGGAGCGGAACCAGTACGTGAAGTAGAGGAGGATTCCCGGCAGCAGGCCCGCCTCGGCGGCGCCGAGCAGCAGCCGCAGCGCGTAGAAGGACTTCTCACCCTGGACGAACGCCATGCAGGCCGAGATGACGCCCCAGGTGAGCATGATCCGGGTGATCCACCAGCGGGCGCCCACCCGGTGCATGATCAGGTTGCTGGGTATCTCGGACGCCGCGTAGGTGAGGAAGAACAGCCCGGCTCCGAGCCCGTAGGCGGCGGCGGATATGCCGAGGTCGGCCTCCAGCCGTTCCTTGGCCAGGCCGATGTTGGTCCGGTCGAGGAACGACATGATGTAGGCCGCCAGCAGCAGCGGCATCAGCCGGCGGAGGTTGCGTCTGTCCAACTCGCCGAGGGTGTCACGGGGCGTGGGGGCGGAGGGCATCGGTGTCCTTAGGGGAGGGTTCAGGCGGTCTGCGGTCTGCGGTCCGCGGGACCGTGGCCGGGGGCCGGGGGCCGGGCGGTGCGGCGGGTGGGGGAGTGGTGCGTGCGGCACCGCCCGGCGGGGAGGGGGCGGGCTCAGACCACGATCCGCATCGGGTCGGCGAGCGCGGCGGTGAAGGCGGCGAGCCAGCGGGCGGCGACGGCGCCGTCCACCGGCCGGTGGTCCACGGAGAGGACCACGGTCATCGCCTTGGCCGCGGCGAGCGCGCCGTCGCGCACCACGGCCTCGTCCCGGACCGCGCCGACGGCCAGGATGGCGGCCTGCGGCGGGTTGATGATGGCGGCGAACTCCTCGACCCCGTACATCCCGAGGTTCGAGATCGTCAGGGAGCCGCCTTCCAGGTCGGCCTGGCGCAGGGTGCCGGAGCGTGCCTGCTGCGCGCGGTCCCGGGTCGCGGTGGCGACCGCCGACAGCGACATGCGTTCGACGCCCCGCAGGACCGGCGTCAGCAGTCCCCGGTCGGCGGCGACGGCGATCGAGATGTCCGCGCTCTCGTAGCGGCGCACGGCGTCCGCGTGCCAGGTGGCGTTCATCTCGGGGACGGCCGTGTGCGCGAGCGCGGCGGCCTTGACCAGGATGTCGTTGAGGGAGACCTTGACCGGGCTCACCGCGTTGATCCGCTGCCGGAAGGCGAGCAGTTCGTCCACCTCGCAGGTTGCGCGGAGGTAGAAGTGCGGGGTGTGCTGCTTGCTCTCGGTCAGCCGGGCGGCGATGGCCCGCCGCATCCGGGTGTGCGGGATGTCCTGGTAGCCGGCCCCCGCCGGGGCCTGCACCGGTGCGGATGCGGGAGCCTGCACCGGTGCGGCGGGCGCGGACCGGTCTGCCGGCTCCCGGGGCGGGGCGGCCGGCTCCGGCCGGTGCGGCCGGGCGGCGACGGCGGCCTCGACGTCCCGGCGCACGATCCGGCCCCCCGGGCCGGTGCCGGTCAGCTCGGCCAGTTCCAGTCCGGCCTCGCGGGCCAGCCGGCGGGCGAGCGGACTGCTGAACAGCCGCGCGCCGGTGGCGGGTCCGGCCTCTGCCGCCGGGAGCACCGGGAGCACCGGGGTCGCCGGGGCCGCGGGGGGCTGCGGTACGGCGTGCGGGGCGGGGGCGTCCGGGACGGTCCGGCGTTCGGGGCGGACGGCGTCCGCCCCGGTGGCGGGGGCCACGCCCAGTTCGGCGAGCAGCGCGTCGAGGTCCCCGACGGGCTCGTCCGGCGCGCCGAGGACCGCGACGGGGGTGCCCACCTCGATCTCGGCGCCGGGCTCGTACAGCATCTTGAGCAGGACGCCGGCGCGCTCGGCGGGGACGTCGACCTCGGCCTTGTCGGTCTCGACGGAGATCAGCGCGTCGTCCGCCGCGAAGGCGGCGCCCTCCGCCACCTGCCAGGCGGACAGCACCGCCGCCGTGTCGTCGGCGGCCACCGCCGGCATGCGGAACAGTTCAGCCATGGGGAACCCTCCTGGGTCACGTGGGTCGGGGTCAGTTCTCGGTGACCCGGCGGAGCGCGGCGAGGGCCTCCGGGGTCCGCGCGATGGCCGCGCGCTCCAGCACCTTGCTGATGCTGGGCGAGGACTCCCCGGCGGTGAGGCGCTGGACCGGCTGGTCGAGCCAGTCGAAGTAGCGGCGCTGGATCTCGTCGGCCAGCCAGCCGCCGTAGGACGTGCCGACGGGGCCCTGTTCGGCGATGAGCACGTTGTTGGTCTTGCGGATGCTCGCGCCGAGGGTGTCCCAGTCCAGGCTGGCCCGGTCCAGCCAGCGCAGGTCGATGACCTCGGCGTCGAGCCCGAGCTGTTCGACGGCCTCCAGGACGTGGCCGGTCATCGCGAGGTACGAGACGACGGTGAGGGCCGAGCCGGTGCGGCGCACCGCGGCCTTCCCCACCGGCAGGCAGTAGTCGAGGTCGTCCACCGGGCCGGTGCCGGTGGAGTTGTACAGGTCCACGTGCTCCAGCACCACCACCGGGTCCTTGCAGGCCAGGGCGGCGTTCATCAGGCCGACGTAGTCGAAGGGGGTGGAGGGGGCGACGATCCGCCAGCCGGGCGCCGTGGCGAAGACGCCGGCCGGGTCCATGGAGTGCTGGGAGCCGTAGCCGGTGCCCATGGCGACCTTGCTGCGCAGTACGAGCGGCACGTCGCCGTCGCCGCCGAACATGTGCCGCGCCTTGCCGATCTGGTTGAAGATCTGGTCGGCGGCGACCCACATGAAGTCCGCGTACATGAACTCGACCACCGGGGTGTAGCGGCCGTCCAGCGCGATGCCGCAGCCGAGTCCGGCGAAGGCGTTCTCGCTGATGGGCGTGCCCAGGCAGCGGTCGGGGAAGGCCTCGGCGAGGCCCTTGGTGGCGCCGTTGGTGCCGCCCTTGAGGCGGTGGACGTCCTCGCCCATGACGACGATCGAGTCGTCCTGGGACATCCGGCGGCGCATCACCTCGGAGACGACGTCGATGAACCTGCGTTCGGCGGTGGCGCCGGTGAAGGTGTCCAGGTCGGCCTGGCGCACGCCGTCGAACTCCGAGAGGTCGCCGCGCACGCCCACGTCGCGGAAGGACGGGTCGGGCCACTCGGCGGGTTTGATCCGGCGCTTTCCGGGCTTGCCGTCCGGGTCGGGTTCCAGCAGTTCGTCGCCGATGCCGGCCAGCAGTTCCCTGGCCCGCGCCGTGGACTCCTCGACGGCCGCGGCATCCAGGATGGCGCGCTCGGTGAGCTGCTCGGCGAGGAGGGCCAGCGGGTCGCGGGCCCGCCACTGCTTCTCCTCGTCCTTGGTGCGGTAGCCGAACGCGCTGCCGGGGAACGGGCCGTTCTGGTGGTAGTAGCGGTAGACGTCGGCCTCCACGATGGTGGGGCCGTTGCCGGCGCGCATGTGGGCGACGGCCTCGCTCATGGCGAGGTGGGTGGCCAGGGGGTCCATGCCGTCCACCTGCCAGGCCGGGATGTTGAAGCCCAGGCCGCGCGCGGAGAGCCGGGGCTCGGCGGTGACCTCGTCCACGTGGGTGGAGACGGCGTACCGGTTGTTCTCGATGAAGAAGCAGAGCGGCAGCTTCCAGGCGGCGGCGAGGTTCATCGTCTCCAGGACGGAGCCGATGTTCACCGCGCCGTCGCCGAAGTAGGCGACCGACACCGCGTCGGTGCCGGCCTGCCGGGCCGACCAGGCGAACCCGGCGGACTGCGGGACGCCGCCGCCGACGATGGCGTTGGTGCCGATCGCCCCGGCCTCGCGCCACTGCAGGTGCATGGATCCGCCCCGGCCCCGGCAGAAGCCGCGGGCCAGCCCGCAGATCTCGGCGAGGCTGCGGGTCAGGACGGTGCGGACGTCCTCGCTCACCGGTACGCGCGGGTCGATGCCGTGCGGGGCGGCGTGGCCCAGGGCCTTGGCCAGGAACTGGTGGTGCCCCCGGTGTGAGCCGCCGACGAAGTCCGCGCTGGTCAGCGCGTGCACGGAGCCGACCGCGCCGCCCTCCTGGCCGATGCTGGAGTGCGCCGGGCCGTGGACCAGTCCCTGGGACGCGAGGTCGAGGACGTACTCCTCGAAGGTCCTGATCAGCAGGGTCTGGGCGAACATCGAGGTCAGCAGCGCGGGGTCGGCGTTCTGCCAGTCCTTGCGGGTCGCCGCCAGCTGTGTCCAGGGCGATGCCGCGGCCAGTTTCCGGTGTGTAGGCATGTGAGCTCCCTCTGTGTTTCGACCAGCACTGTCGCAGCGAATGGATCCATAGCCAACCCCTGTTACCGGAGTGTGATGTTCCGGCAGCGACAGAACCCCTTGACTGGGGCGCCTCATGCGGACCAGGGTGATACCCATGCCGGGACAATGGATCCATTCATCGGGAGGGCGGGGCGAGGAAGCCCCGCAGCAGGGGCAGGGGCTGCCGGGACTGACCGGGGTCGAGCACATCGGCTTCACCGTCCCCGACCTCGACGAGGCGACGCGCTTCTTCGTCGAGGTGATCGGCTGCCGGCACCTCTACTCGCTCGGGCCCTTCCGGTCCGACGGCGCCTGGATGGCCGAGCACCTGAACGTGCACCCGCGTGCCGTCATGCGCGAGCTGCGCTTCTTCCGCTGCGCCGGCGGCCCCGACTTCGAGATCTTCGAGTACGAGGCCCCCGGCCGGCGCACGGACCAGCCCCGCAACAGCGACATCGGCGGCCACCACCTGGCGTTCTACGTCACCGACCTCGACGCCGCCGTCGCCCACCTGCGCCGCCACGGCGTCCGGGTCCTCGGCGAGCCGACCGCGAGCAGCGGCCCCAGCCAGGGCCAGCGCTGGGTCTACTTCCTCACCCCCTGGGGGATGCAGCTGGAACTGGTCTCCTACCCGCACGGCAAGAGGTGCGAGAGGGACGAGGACGGTGCGCCCGCGCCGTTGTGAAAGCCTTCCGACTGAACACCGCCTCCGCACCGGAAAGCGAGCCGTACCCGACGTGCCCCAGAACCCGACCACCGGCCCCAGCGCCTCCGCCGTCGCCAGCCAGCGGGTCGCCGACCACCTGCGCACCGCGATCCTGAACGGCGAACTGCCGCCCGGGGCACGGATCATGCAGGAACAGGTCGCCGAACGGCTCGGCGCCAGCCGCCTGCCGGTCCGCGAGGCCCTGAGGATCCTCGCCGCCGAGGGACTGACCGTCGTCAAGTCCAACAGCGGCGCCTGGGTCTCCAAGATGGACATGCGCGAGTGCGAGGGGGTCTACAAGATCAGGGAACGCCTCGAACCGCTCGCGCTGAGCGAGAGCATCCCGCACCTGACCGCGGCCCAGATCGCCGAACTCGCCGACCTCGCGGGCCAGATCGAGGCCACCACCGACGTGGACCGCTTCCTCGTCCTGGACCGCCGGCTGCACCTGCTCACCTACGCCGGCTGCCCCGCCGGCCAGCTCACCGAGATGGTGGACCGCTTCTGGAACACCACACAGCACTACCGCCGCGCGTTCGCCCGGATCACCGACGCCACCGGCTGGGAGCTGATCCACGCCGAGCACCGCCTGATCGTCGAGGCGATCCGGCGCGGCGACGGCGAGGACGCCGAACGCTTCCTCACCGGACACCTCCGCCGCACGCGGCTCCAACTGGTCCAGCACCCCGAACTCTTCCTTGAGGACGAGCATGACACCGTCGAGTGACCCCACCCCCTTCCACGGCAAGACCCTGCTGCTCTCCGGCGCGGGCGGCGGCATCGCCCGCGAGGTGGCCCGCCAGTTCCACGCGGCCGGCGCCCACCTGGTGCTGGGCGACCTGGACCCCGCGGCCCTGGAGGACTTCGCCGCCTCGCTCGGGACCGGCGGGGGCCGGGTGCTGACCCTGCACCTGGACGCGGCCTCGGCACAGAGCAACACCGCGTTCGTCGACGCCGCCGTCGAGGAGTTCGGCTCGGTCGACTTCCTGGTGCCCGCCGCCGGGATCTACCCCGAGCAGACCGTCGCCGACATGACCGACGAGCAGTGGCGCACCGTCGTGTCCGTCAACCTCGACGGGGTCTTCTTCCTCACCCGCGCCGTCCTGCCGCACCTCAACAAGCACGGCGCCATCGTCAACCTCGCCTCCATGGCCGGCCACCGGGGCAGCATCCGCCACGCCCACTACGCCGCGACCAAGGGCGCCCTGCTCGCCTTCTCCCGCAGCCTCGCCTGGGAACTGGGCGGCCACGCCCGGGTCAACACGGTCTCGCCGGGCATCATCGAGACCCCCATGACCCGCGACTACGTCGCCACCCGGGGCGGGGACGCGCTCTCCAGCACGCCCATGGGCCGGCTGGGCAGGCCCGAGGAAGTCGCCTCCGTCATCACCTTCTTGTGCTCCCCCGCGGCGAGCTTCGTCCACGGCGAGACCATCCAGGTCAACGGCGGCATGCACATGATCTGAGCCCGGCCGCCGGGCTCGCGCCACCGCACGGCCCCGCCGCCACCCCGGCGCGATCGGCGCCGCCCCCGGGCCCGTCAGGCCACGGCCCGACGGGCCCGGCCCTCCACGACCCGCGGCTCGTGCCAGGCCTCGCGCCAGCGGGGTACCGCAGCGGCCTCCAGGGCCTTGACGCAGGCGATGGCCAGGTCGATCGGCGGCAGCCGCACCCGCCCCGGAACGAGCAGTCCGCTGACCGTGCTGATGCCCGCTGCACCTCCCGGGCGATGTGCTTCAGCGGGGGGGGTGGGGTCAGTCGGGGGGGGGGCGACGCCTCGTCCGGTGGTCGCCTCGGCGAGGCGGTGGCTGTCGCCTTGGGTGACGACGACATGGGCGTGGTGCAGGAGCCGGTCGACGGTCGCGGTGGCGAGGGTCTTCGGCATGATCTCGTCGAATCCCGACGGATGAAGGTTGCTGCTGACCGTCAGACTGTGGCGCTCGTAGGCGGCATCGACCAGGCGGTAGAAGCCTTCGGCGGCGTCGGGCGAGACGGGAAGGAGCCCGATGTCGTCGATCTATGTCGATATCGGCATAGATCGACGAACTCGGATACATGGAACTCGACCGCAGGGGAGCCGAGTTGCTGTTCCAGGTTCTGACCGAGCGGGAGGGGGAGAACAGCGTGGCCATCGCCTTCAACGAGTCGTTCGCCAAAGCGCACATGTTCCGGCGAACGTGTGCGAGGCGGTGCCGAAAGTCGACGGGTTCAGGACGGAGATTTCGTGCTGCGGAGAACTGCGGTGGCTATCAGCGCTACCAGGTTGTCGGTCCAGCAGTCCGATTCCTTGGTGGCGATGTCGGCACCACAGCTTGCGCAGACGAGGTTGGGGCCGTCCTGGCCGTCGAGTCCGCAGCATCCGTTGCGACGGCTGGAGTTGGGGTGCAGATCGGTGCCCGGCACGTCGTCAGGGTGCAGGATGAACAGTGTGGCGTCGTAGCTGGTCGCGTAGGTGCCCTGCGCAATCCGCGGGTCGGCGATGCGGTGGTCGGACAGGTGATCGCTGGCCGGAGAAGCCTGTGCTTCCTGTAGATCGCCGGTGAGAGGGTGCTTGCAGTTCGCGCAGGTGAAGAGGGTCACCGGGACATTGTGCCGGTCAGACACCGCCAGCCTCGGAGAATTTCTCTGGGCTATGGGAGCCGGCCAGCGTCGACGTGGTCAGCGAGGTAGATCATGACGCCTTCGGGGTCCATGCCGAGGGCCGCAGCGACGAGCTTGGGATCGAGTGTGTTCACGAGGTTGGCGAGGCGGGTGCTTCGCAGGGTTCGGGGTGGGATGTCCGCGTACTCAGCAAAGTGCTCAGCCAAGTACAGATGAAGTGCTCAGCCCGTAGCTTCCTTTTCGGTGCCTCTCCGCGGGCAGTGTCCGCGCCATGGGGTTTACTCCTTGCCGTGGACAGCGCTGCTCATCTCGCCGTGATCGAAGAACTCTTGACCAGGCCGCTGCCGGGCGAGGGGACCGCCCAGGAGAGTGGACAAGGAGCCCCGGGTTACCAGCTGGTCGATCTCGCAGCTGGCGATCGTGAACCTGCTGAGCTGAACGCGGTCGTGACCGCGCTGAGGTCGCGATTCGGGCCGCCCAAGACCGTGGCCTTGGACGGGTTCATGGATCCGTCGCTCCGGCGTCTGCCGGGTCCACCGCTGGCCGATGTTCTCGCGGGCCAGGCCATCGAAATGTATGGATGGAGCGTGGGGCAGAGGTGGCTTGGGGCCGGCGTGTTTAAAGGCGTCAGCGACGCTGTCCCAGGTCTGACCGCCGTGGTGAGCGCCGTGGCAGCTCCAACCCCTGCGGGTCGGGCGGGACCTGCCGCGTTGTCGTGGGCTGAGGAACTGGCCGCACTCACCGGTTGGCGAGGGCCCCGGCGGCTGGTCGACTGGGAGTCGGTGGAACGGAAGCTGGGCCTTCGCCTTCCCCAGGACTACAAGCTGCTGGCCGAGACCTTCGGTGCGGGCGCCTTCGACGACAGCCTCGAACTCTGCGCGCCGGGCTCAAAGTGCTTGAACCTCGACCTGATCATGACCGACCCCGCCGAGTTCGCCGGCCCCGCCCCCTTCAGCATTCCTGCGATCGGGCTCCTCCAATGGGCCATGACCTCGGCCGAGCACTCGTTCTGCTGGCTGGTGGAGGATCCGGACCCGAACGCGTGGCCGGTCTTCGCTCGCAGCGACAAGTGGGATCCCTGGGAGCGGTTCGACTGCTCCTCGGCGGAGCTCGTCCACCGGATGCTGACCGATCCGCAGCATCGCTACTCCCTCGCGCGACACTTCGACACCCACTGGTTCACCTCCGCCGAACAAGCCGAGGAGGCTTTCTGGGACGGCTTCCATCCACACTGGTGAAACAGCTTCCGGCATACGAGGTCTCAGCCGTCAGGCCGCGTCGGCGTCCCTTTCGATGGCAGCGAGTCGGTTCTTCAGCCGGTAGCTGGGGCCGTTGATGGAGATCACGTCGCAATGGTGGAGGAGCCGGTCGAGGATGGCGGTGGCGAGGACCTCGTCGCCGAAGACCTGGCCCCACTCGCTGAAGGTCTTGTTCGAGGTCAGGATGATCGAGCCCTTCTCGTAG
Organism: Kitasatospora sp. NPDC057692; assembly: GCF_042799475.1. Classification (NCBI taxonomy): domain Bacteria; kingdom Bacillati; phylum Actinomycetota; class Actinomycetes; order Kitasatosporales; family Streptomycetaceae; genus Kitasatospora; species Kitasatospora sp. NPDC057692. The sequence continues at coordinate 21,189 of NZ_JBHVIV010000040.1, forward strand.
CGCTTGGAGATCACCTGGAAGACCAGGTTCGCCTCGGCGCGCTCCAGGGGTTCGTAGCCGACTTCGTCGACCACGAGAACGCCGGGACGCAGGTAGGTACGGAGTTTGCTGGCCATCCGGCCGTTGGCCTCGGCGGTCTTCAGGTGGCGGACCATGTCGTCCAGGGTGGTGAAGTAGATCGAGAACCCGGCCCGGCAGGCGGCGACCGCGAGAGCGACGGCGATGTGGGTCTTGCCGACCCAGGGCGGCCCGAGCAGGGCGGCGTTGGCTTTGGCCTCGATGAAGGACAGGGTGGCCAGGTCCTTGACCTTGCGCGGGTCCAGTTCGGGCTGGAAGGAGAAGTCGTAGTCGTCGAGCGTTTTGTGGTGCGGCAGTTTCGACAGCCGCAGGCCCTGGCGGAAGCGCCGGTCGTCGCGGACCGCGAGCTCTTCGGCCAGGACGAGGTCGAGGAAGTCGAGGTAGCCGAGCTTGCCCTCCTCCGCGCGCTGGGCGTACTGGTTCAGGCTCTCCGTCAGGTGGGGCAGGCCGAGCTTGGTGGCGGTGGTGCGGATGCGGTTTCCGGTCAGCTCGTCATAGACCGACAGCGGGCGGCGGCTGACCTCGACCCGCGTCGCTGCGGCCCGGTGCAGCAGGGCCTGCAACGGGCCGGCCTGGTCGCCGAGGAAGTCCTGATGCCGGGGCTGGGAGGGGACATCGCCCGTGGTGACGCGGCGGTTGTCGCCCTTGGGCAGGCCGTCCCAGTGCTTGGGGTCGACAACGCGCGCGCCGCGGCCGACCGCCCTCGGGTGGATGGCGAGCAGGGTCTGGCCGTTGGCATCGGGGACGGTGGTGTGCAGCACGATCTGGGACTTCGTGGCCCGGATCTCGATCAGTTGGCGGGGACGGATCCGGCGGGCCGGCACCGAGTAGAGGTTCGCGTCGAAGGCGACCAGGCAGTCCTTGCCGACAGGCCGAAGGTGCCGTTGAGAGACCACATACGGCCTTGACGGCAACGGCCGCAGAGCCGTGTGGTCGCGGACGGCGCGATGGCCGATGACCTCGCCGTGGGTGCCGTGGACGCGCGTCCGGCGCAACGGCGCCCAGGCCGTGAAAGCCGCATCCAGTTCCTCAATCGAGGAGAACGCCCGGCCGGCCAGGACGTGGTCGCGGACGATGGCGACCTGCCGCTCGACCCTGCCTGTGCCCTGCGGCCGGTAGGCGGCCAGCACGTCGATGTCGAAGTCATAGTGCCCGGCGAACGCCACCGCTTCCGGATGGAGCGGGACCGCCTCACCCGGGGCGACGTGTCGGCGGACGACCGTCTTGGTGCGGTCGTAGACGATCGTCATCGGCACTCCGCCGAAGTGCGCGAACGCCTGGCGGTGGCAGTCGAAGAACGTCGCCAGGTCCTGGCTGGTGGTGTAGCAGCAGAACGGATCGCGCGAGTAGGACAGCACCATGTGGAAGGAGTAGACCTTCGGGATCCCGAGGTGGGCGAGAATGCTGCCCTCATCACCCCAGTCGACCTGAGCTTGAGCACCGGGAACCACCTCGAACCGGCGGTGCAGCCCGGCCAGTTCACCAGGCGCAATACCCAGTTCCTCGGCGACACGGGGCCGCGCCTCCTGCAGATAGAGCTTCACCCGCTGGTAGTTGCCGGTGAAGCCGTACTCGGCGACCAACCGCTCGTGAACCACCGCTCCCTTGATCAGGATCTCGGAGCGCAACATCGCGTCGATCAACGGCGCAACCTCGTCCACCACCCGCTTGCGGGCCTGTCCGTTCGGCGCCCGGCGAGGCGGTGCGATCGGAGCCTGCGCGGCAAGGTACTTGCGAACAGTGCGGCGGTTGAGCCCGGTCTCCTTCGAGATCTCCGACAGGCTCATCACCCCGGACTCGTGCAGCGCACGGAAGCGTCGGAGTTCCAGCCAACGATGCGGATCCAAGGCCACTTCAGCCGCCCTCCGTCCACGAACCGGACAGCAGCAGAGTGCCGGGCGCCGCCCCTCAACACCTCAGGAACTGGGCACATTCACCCGTACGTGGCTGAGCACCTTCACCTGTACGCCGACACCTGCTCATCCAGCGAGTCCTGGACATCCCGCCGAAGCGGTTCGACAAGAGGACTGTCATGTTCCTGACCGGACCGGAGGTCGATGCGCTGCTGGCGGCGCCGGATCCGAAACGTTGGGAGGGACGACGGGACAAGACCATGCTCGCGCTGGCCGTCCAGACCGGCCTGCGCGTCTCCGAACTCACTGGCCTGAACTGCGACGACATCAGCTTCGGCGATGGTGCCTCGGTCCGCTGCGAGGGCAAGGGGCGCAAGCAGCGCACCGTCCCCCTCGACCGCCCCGTCCAGAACCTGCTGCGATCCTGGCTGAACGAACGCGCTGGACGACGCGGCGACCCCTTGTTCTGCACCCGCACCGGACGACGCCTCAGCCGCGATGCCGTCGCCCAACGCCTGAACATCCACGCTAAGACCGCCGGGCAAGCCTGCCCGTCCCTGCTCGACAAGAGCATCCACCCGCACGTCCTGCGACACAGCTGCGCGATGTCACTCCTGCAGGCCGGCGTCGACACCACGGTCATCGCGCTCTGGCTCGGCCACGCTGGCGTCCGATCCACCGATGCCTACGTTCACGCCGACATGACCATCAAGGAGAAAGCACTGGCGCTCGCCGCCCCGGTCAGCGCGAAGCCGGGCCGCTACCGCCCTGGCGACAAGATCCTCGCGTTCCTCGACGGCCTGTGACTATGCCGAAGTGCCTTCTCAGCGCGCCATCGCGAGATCCAACTGCCGAGCCTGCTCTCGAACCCGGACCGCCCAACCGGCACTGGAACCAGCCTTTGCCCGAGCCACCTGGACATCGTGCAGGCCCACCTGGGCAGAACCAGGCTGGCCTGGCCAGCGCACTTCGGCACCCGCCCGTTCGGCCAACACCAACATCGTCGCGATGAACCCGTCAGACAGCGCCTCCAGAACGGCATGATTCGAGCCGTCCCGCCAGGCGAGCAGGACGCCGACGAACGCTGCCAGAGAATCCGGAGCCACTTCGGCCTCATCCTCTTCCATCGGGCCGATCCCCGACGGCAGCCCGAGCACCTCTGCAAAGACCGCCGTCTGACCCAGGAAGAGCGCCGACACACCGTTCGATGGATTCCACAGGGTCACGTCCCCCAGCGAGAAGTACTGGCTCATCAAACGCCTCTCCGCTGGTCCAGTTGCCGCACCGCGAGCAATCCTAGGACCCAGCCGGCATCAGATCGGCATAGTCGCGGGCTCGGCATAGGTCGACGATGATCAAGTCGGTGCGGGTGATCCGGGTGATCGCCTTGGAGACGGAGTCGTCGACGCGGTGGCGGCGGACCAGGGCTCCGAGGTCCTCGATGGTGAACCACGCGACCGTCATCCCGGCGTCGACAGCGGCCTGCCCGAGTGCCTCGGTGAAGTGGCTCTTGCCCGTGCCCGACGGGCCAACCACACAAAGGTTCTCGCGTCGTCCGACCCATTCCAGGGTCCGAAGTGCGGACTGGGTCGGGACGGGGATCGAGGAGGCTTCCTCGTTCCAGATGTGGAAGGTCTTGCCGGTGGGGAAGGCCGCGCGGGTTCGTCGGGTGCGGAGGTCGGCTGCGTCCCGGCCGTCGGCTTCCTCGGCCAGCAGGGCCCGCACGATTTCGGCGGGGTCCCAGCGTTGGGCCTTCGCGGTCGGGATGATCTCGGCCATCGCCCGGCGGATGTGGGGCAGTTTCAGGCGGCGGGTCAGCGAGATCGCCTCGTCGAAGGCGGCGCCCGAGGTCGCGGCGACCGCCGAGGCCGGGGCCTGCATTCTGTGCCGTGGCGCGGGGACGGTGAGGCTGTCGTTCATAGCGGTCTGCTCTTTCTGATCGCGGCCGACGGCGGTTCGATGCCGTCGGCCGGCTGTCGTTCTTGTTGTCCTGAGGGTCGGATAGGCTGCCCGGATGACTGACATGGACCCGTTGGTGCCCGTTCTCGCCGGGTTGGTCGTCGACACCGTCCGGTTCCTCGACGGCTGCGAGGACGACGAGGTCGATCCCGACGCCGCGGTGAAGATGACGGAGAGCGTGGCCGCAGTGCTGCAGCGGCTGTCGGAGGACCAACTCGACCGGTTCCTGCGGGCGCTCACGGATCTGGCCGAGGCCGAGCCGGACCCGCACCGGCGGGAGTTCCTGGAGTCGTTCCCCGGCGCCTGCGGTCTGGTCGACGACGAAGACTGAGTACCGGCCGGGTGCTGGCCGGGTCGGCTCAGTTCGACCCGAATCCGGACCAGGCGGAGGTGCCCGGCTGCAGGCTGTGGGTCTCGCTGCGGCGGATCGGCTCGATCCGGTTGTGCTCCCCCTGGTGGTGCAGGATCGACATCAGGTCGCTCTCGGCGAAGCGGCCCACCGTCGCGGCGGTGCCGAGCGCCCGGTCGACGTCGGCGGTGCCGTGCAGTTTGGCCAGGGCGACGGCGTCGGCCGTCTTCGCCCGGATCCGGCGGGTGCCGGCGGCCGCGGCCTCGATGAGCCAGGCCGCTGCCCCCGGTCCGATGGCCAGGAACTGGGCCTCGACCGGGTTGGTCGGCTTCGGGACACGTTCGCCGCGCGGGGCGTCGGGGTAGTGCTCGTCGGCGATGCGCGGGTTGCCCGGGGTGGAGCGGGCATGCCGGGCGACCTCGGCCGCGCTGCCCGCGACCATGGCGGTGACGATCAGGTCGTCGCCGTGGAAGCGGACCCAGACACTCTCCTCGACGAGCTCGTGCGGGACCGAGTAGCGCACCGAGTTGACCGAGATCGTCGAGTCCTTGCCGACCCGGCGGCTCTCGCCGAACGCGGCGGTGAACGGCTGCTCGGGCACCGGGTGCAGCCGCAGACGTTCCTCGGCCAGCAGCTCGGCGGGGATCCGGCGGGTCTCGCGGTGGACGCGGCTGTTCACCTCTGCCATGAAGGCCTCGCAGGCTTCCTGCAGCGCGGCGAAGTCGGTGTACTCGGTCCGCAGGTTCACCTGCGTGGGCACCAGGTCCCGCTTGGCGATCCGGACCGTCGACTCGGTCCCGCCCTTGGAGGCCGGGTCGGCCGGCATGCAGGTCCGCACGACGGTGCCGTATTCTCTGAACTTCCTGAAGCTCAACAGTCCGCCCGGCGACCCTGGCCGTCGACATGTCGGTGGGCCCTGACAGCATCACGGTCATGACCGACATTGATGACCTCGTGCAACGCGTTGCCATCCGAGCCGAATCCGACAGCGAGAACCTTCCGGCGCCTGTTACTGAGGTTTTCAGGGTGGGGTCGGTGGGGTGAGCGACAGTCCGGTGCCCGTGAGGCAGCCGTCGATGAGGGCGGGCCGGAGTTGGATGTGCCGTAGGCCTCGGCGGAGGGTGCGGGTGAGGTGGTCGGGGTCGGTGAAGGCGGTGTTCGCCATCGGGCCGCGTCGCAGGAGTGACCAGATACCCTCGGCCGGGTTGAGGTCCGGTGCGTACGAGGGCAGTTGGAAGACGGTGAGCCAGTCGTTCTCGGCGGCATAGCGCTTCATGCCGGCGGTCAGGTGCGTGTTCAGGTTGTCCCAGACCAGGACGATGGGGCCGCCGAGCTGGATGTGTGCCCGGACGGCGAGGTCGCGGTAGTCGGTCCAGGCGAAGCTCTTGCGGGCGCCCTTGAGCGGAAGGTGGAAGCGGGGCCGGTAGATCATCCGGCTCTGCTCGCCGGGCTTGTAGCAGCACAGCGCGGCCACCGAGATCCGGCGGCGGGAGCGGCCCCGGACGCGGACCACGGGCGTGTGCCCGCGCCGGCCCCAGGTACGTGCGCGCGGCGGCGTCATCGCGAATCCGGCCTCGTCCTCGAAGACGACCCAGGCCCCGAGCGCCGCCGCGGTGCTTTTACCCGCGGCCACACTCCCCCGCAAGCGGGGGTACCCCCACCTGCTTCCACAGCTCCACCGCGCGCTCGTCCCGTTCGAGTGCCCGGCGGGCCGGGTCCTGCCAGGACCAGCCGTGCCGCTTCAGCAACCGCCACACCGTCGCGATGGACAGCCGCATCCGAAACCGGCGTCCGATCACCGCCTGGACCCGGACCAAGGTCCACCGCTGATCCTCGAACCCGTGAGCGGCCGGCCCCTTGCCCAACTCCTTCTCCAGCGCGGCGAACTGCTCCGCCGACAGCTTCGGCACGCTCGCCGGACCCGCCGAACGCAGCGCCTGGATGCCGCCCTCGCGCCAGGCGCGCCGCCAGCGCTCCACCGACCGCTCGCTGACCCGCAGATCCCGGGCGATCGCCGCGGTCTTCTCGCCCATCTCGAACCGGGCACTGGCCTCAAGCCGCACCTGTTCACGAAACGCCCGCCGCTCAGCGGTCAGGCCCCCACCCTGCGCGTACCGCATACCACCGGCATACCGCAGGGATCACTACCTGTCACCACCGACAACAGAACGAAAACCTCAGTAACTGCAAGCCTTCGCCGACAAGCTGATCCGACGCCGTTCGAGGTCGACAGCGAGGATCCGCACGGAGATCTCCCGGCCTTCGTGAACGGACTGCTCGGTATCGCCTGCAAGTGCGTCGGGAAGCTCAGCGCGAAGAATGAGACCCTCGACGCAGTGGGCGATGCGGACGAATGTTCCGATCGGCACGGTCTTGGTGACGCGTCCGTTGACGACTTGGCCAATGCGGTCGGCGAAGGCGGGCAGCAGGTCCTCGTGGTGGGCCCACGTGGCGAGCGTGACCCCGACCTGGTGGTTGTGATCGGCATGCCACACGACTTCCCCGGTAACACGCTGGCCGACCGCAGGCAGGCCAAGGCATCTGGGCATGGCGGTGACCCTGGCGAGGCCAAGGGCCTCGGGCTGGCCGTCGATTGCGAGGAACACGCCGAAGGGCTGCCGCCCGACGACCTCGCCTGTGATCCGGGTGCCGATGGGCAGGGCTCGGACGGTTTCGGTCCAGGCTGCGCGGGCGGTGGCTGCTCGGTCCTGGTAGTTCTCCCAAGGCCAGGAGTATTCACTCATGTGCTGATCATGGCAGTCGGGAGTCGTGTCCGTGCTGGTTCGAGCGCCAGCGGTCGGCGAACAGGCAGTCTGCGGGTCGGAGCAAGCCGCCGGAGCCCGTTCCGGGCCCTCGTCCGATCGCGTCCTCCCCGGGAGCGCGGAGGTCAGCCCACGGCAGCGGTGGCGGTCACTGGGGGCTCCTCATCCTCCCTGCGCAAGCGGGGGTCAGCCGGACACCAACGCAATCCTGCGCACTCAGTACACGTCCTCCCCGCGCAGGCCGGGGTCAGCCGAAGTGCACCGCCGATGGCAGGTCCGTGCCGACCGTCGATCTTGCGGAGCCGGTCGGCAACGGAAGTCGAGCGCGGCGTCACCGACGTCTGCCCCGATGGGCGCTGCTCCTTGACACCTCAACAGGCCAGCCCGGATCGTGTCGCTCGACAAGTGGTCAAGAAATGGCAAAGCCGCCAGAACAGTGCAGGTCGCAAAGGGGTCCTCCCCGCGAGCGCGGGGGTCAGCCGTCGATCTACGACGAGGTCAAGGTGATGACGGGGTCCTCCCCGCGAGCGCGGGGGTCAGCCGGTGGTCGGAGGATCGACGATTCTGCGGTGGTCGTCCTCCCTGCGAGCGCGGGGGTCAGCCGCAGGCGACGGAGGGTGCCGCGGAGGCCAACGGGTCCTCTCCGCACCCGTGGGGGTCAGTCGTCACCCGCACTGGCTTCGAGGCCTTCGGAGACCTGCGGGCGGGGCGCTTTATGGGAAGCGGGGGTGCTGGAAGGTGCGTGAAGTGTACAGTTCTGTCATGAATGACACTCTGCCGATCACCGAGGCCAGGGCGAAGTTCGGGACCCTGGTCCGCCGGGCCTCCCACGGCCGGGAACGCATCACCATCACCGACCACGGCCAGCCCGCCGCCGTCCTCATCAACCCCCAGGAACTCGCCGACCTGGAGGACGCCCTCGCCCTCGCCCAGTACCGGGCCCGCCAGGCCGCCGGCACCATCAGCACCACCCCCCACCGCGACGTCCGCTCCCAGCTCGGCCTGGAACAGGAGTGACCTACGAGATCGTCTGGGACAAGCCCGCCATCAACGCGGCCGCCCGGTTCCTGAAGGACGACGACACAGGCCTGCGCCTGGTGATGGACGCCGTCGACCTCCTCGCCGCCGACCCCAGACCCACGGGATCCACCCCGTACGGATCCCCCGACCTGCGCCGCATGCACGTCAGCTCCTACCGCGTCATGTACGAGATCACCGAACACACGATCACCATCGTCGTCCTCCACCTCGGCCGCCTCGCCTGACCAGCAGCAACCACCAAACCCCCGACACCACCGGCCACCCACCAACCACGCCAACTGGATGCGGCCGACGGTCCCGCTCCCGCGCAGGCGGGGGTCAGCCGGACGTCGGCCTGGTGGGACTCCGGTCGGCTTTCTCGGGCATGGGCAAGCCGGCCATGGCGAGGGCCGCCTGATCGATGAGGCCGACGTGCTGCCGTCTGAGCGGGGGCCATACCTCGTCGCGGCTGGGAACCCGCCGCCCCTTCTCCACGACCGATCGCGAAAACACGACACGGCCTCGCCGACGTCTGCCACGATGAGCGCTGCTCCTTGACACTTCAACAGGCCAGCCCGCAGTGTGCCGTTCGACAAGTGGTCAAGAAATAGCAAAGCCACCAGAACATTGCAGGTCGCGAAGAGTCCTCCCCGCAGGGCGCGGGGGTCAGCCGTCGCCGACGTATCCGCCCTTGCCCACGTTCGTGTCCTCCCCGCCTGTGCGGGGAGGACAGCCGTCGCCGATCAGACGCCACGACATGAAGAAGTAGTTTCGGCCTTTTTCGAAGGGATGGACAGTGTCTGTTGAACAGGGGTCCCAAGCCGTCCATGCTGCCGTCGGGCTGCTGATCGAGAAGCTTGAGCAGCACGCGGCTGTCATGGCGGACAGCGATCCGGAGCCTCTGGATGCCGTGACGGCGGAGGATGCCGTGCGAGCGGCGGCGGTGGCCTACGCCGAGACCGTCATGGGGCACAACGGCTGGGGGCACCCTTTCAACCTCCAGTTCGCCGATGCGCTGGAGGACGAGGAGGGCAACGACCAGGATGACCATGACGTCGACGAGGAGCCAGACGTCCCGGACGGAGAGGTGTCGCGACTCAGCGTGCAGGGCCGTTGGGATTTCTATGTCGAGGATGGCAGGGCGTGGTCGGAGTTCGTGGCGGAGCGGTTGGGTGAGCTGGGTGTGAGTGACTGCACACCGGACTTGACCGATCCGGGCCATGCCCTCCAGGTGCTCATGCTCCACGACGACTACACCGAGCGGTTCACCATCCACGGGCTTCGCGATGGGGGAGTCGAAGTGTTCGCTGGAGAAGTCGAACGGACACTGCAGGAAGAGAGCTGACAAACCGATGACCCTGCAGGCCGACCCGCCGGATACTCGGCGGGTCGGCCTGCAACGCGGTGGGTCGCCAGCAGGGAGGCCTCCCGCTCTGGCCGGAACGGCCCGAGAGCTCCGCGGCTGGGGGAGGCGTCGAGGGCGGCGGCCATCTCGACACGCAGCTCCGCCTGGATGCGGTGGGCGGCGGCGTCCGGGCCGACGATCAAGGGCCGACGGTCGCGCAGGCCTCCCCTGGCGGTGCCCAGGGTCCAGCCGTGGTCGGCGACCAAGGCGAGGAACAGCTCCGCGAGGAGCTCGGGTTCGCACGGGCCGCAGCGGGCGGCGGTGGCCGGCAGAACCGCGCGAGCGCTACGTGGGGCCGGGGTGGTGCTGTGGGTGCGGGCGGCACGCGGCGCGGTGCGGGCGAGATCGCGCCGACGGTCTGGGCCGGGGTCATCAGGCGTTCACCGCCTCACGAACTGCGGCGGTGGCGGCCGTGGTCAGGCGGAGCCGGCTGGCGCGCTCCGCAGCGCCCGTACGATCCAGGTGCTCGGGGAGCAGGGACCGGGCGGCGGCACGGGGCCTGGTCGGCGGCCGCCAGCGGCGTGCGGGCCAGCTGTGCGAGGGCGTCGGCGCGGTGGGTGTCGACGGTGTCCCGTGGGTCTGCAGGTCGGAGCCGAGGTGCCCCTGTGGCCGGCATCATCGTCGCGGGCAGCCCGGCCCGTCGGCGTGCGACGGTGTTGACGTCCTGGTGGTCGGCGAGGTCGGCGGCCCCGGTGAGGGCCAGGTCCACGCACTCACCCACCACGTCGGATGGAGCACGCGGGCAGGAGGCAGGACGTCGAGTCTGGCGGTCGGAGCTCGCGAGTAGGCCGGTGACCTGCGGCCTTCGGCCGCGAAGATGCCATGAGGTCGGAAATTTCTTACCCGGGTCCGACCGCGGTGAGTGTGGCACGGCTTCGGCCTGGCCCGAATAGGCCGACGCCCGTTGAGCGGGTATGAAGCCGGCCCGGCGACGGCGGGGCTCTCGGTCCGGCAGTACCTGATGGTTGTCGCCGTTCCGTCTTCCTCGCGGAAGCAGGGCCGGCAGTCCTCCCCGCAGGCGCGGGGGTCAGCCGCCGCCCACCGACGGGCAGTGCGAGCGGATCCTGTCTTTCCCGCACCCGCAGGGGGGCAGCCGGGGCCGTCCTTGAGGTAGAAATCCACCAACCAACTCGGGCGGCGGGACAGTCCTCGCCGACCGGTCAGCAGGGGGAGTCGATGGACAGTACGGACCTCGGGGCGCTCGGCCCCTACGACCAGTTCGACGGCCTGGCGCCGCTGCACGCCCGGGAGCGGGGCATGCCCCGGCTGCATCCCTACGGTCCGGTCGGCCCCGGCCGGGCTGTCACTCCGGGCGGAGGCCGACTCACTCTGGAGAGCGACGCCGTCCATCACCGGGTCACCCTTGACCATCTCGGGTGTGAGGCCCAGACCACCGAGGAGAAGAACGCCGCGTTCCGGCGGATCGCCCGCGGGGCCGAGGCCCATTGCCTGCTCGCCGGGTGCACGCACCCGGCCCGGCACGCCGACGACAACGTCTACCGCCTGTTCGAGGTCCCGCTCGGTGCGCTCGAGCCCACCGCCTTCGTACGGATGATCCTCGCCGTGGAGCTGGGTGACTTCGGGCCGGGCGAGAAGTTCGCCCGGGCCGCCGAGACCGTGATCAACAGCGACCGGTAGGCCCGGACGGAGCGGCCGCTCCGCGCCCGCAGGGGTCAGCCGGGGAGGGCAAACATCCCAACCGGCCACGGGAGGGTCTTCCCCGCGCCCGCGGGGGTTAGCCGCCGGTTGCCAATTACATGGGGGTTACCGTCTCGTCCTCCGCGCAGGCGCGGGGATCAGCCGGCGTGCAGTGGCCTTTCTCCGGGCCCGCCCTTTTGCCTGCGAAGCCTGGTCATCGCAGCCAGGGGAGCGTCTTGATGGACTCGATGTCACCTGCAGCGAGAAGGCCGAGGAGACGGAGGGTCTCAGCGCGGGTGACGTCACGCATCTCCCCGGGGCTCAGCGCGTCGTCGTCGGGGTTCTCCCAGATCAGCAGGCCGCTGTTGAACACGCTGAGGCACCATCCGCTCTCGTGCGACAGCGAGACGTCGGGGTGCTCGTCATCGGCATCGGCGAGACCGTCCAGCACTCGCTCCATCATCGCCGGATCAGGCTCGTCGACCGTCACACCCATGACGTCGTACATGAAGTAGCTCACTGACCAATTACCTCACACGCCGATCCATGGACACCGTCCACAGGCATGAACTGTCGCTGCTGCCTGTCACGATGAACCCAGTCCTTGACACCTCAGGTAGATCGGGCCGGATCAGCACGATCAGTAAGCCAGGCACGCAATGGCAAGGTCGTGAGAACGGTGCAGGTCGTTCACCACGGCGAGCTGGCCGCCACCGACGTCGTGCTCTACCGGGAAGCGGACGGGCTCCGGCTCCGGGTGGGCGAGGAAGTAGTCCGGCTCGACGGTTCCATCGACGTCCAGCACCATGTTGTCGGAGCTGATTGCGTCCTGACCGTGGGACAGAGCATCGAGCTGCGCTATCCGGCCCCGGCTGAGTGGTCCGGCCTGCAGGACGACTTGACGCCGTTCGTCGAAGCCGAGAACTTCGATCTCGGTCTCTTTGTGGCGAACGTGGCAGGCGATCCTGAACGGTCAGCACGGATCTACCGCTGAGCCATACGGTGAACACTGGGCTGGTGGCTCGGGCTCCCGCAGGCGCAGGGGTTAGCCCCAGTCCGGGGATCGCGGGGCACCGAGGGGTTGTCCTCCCCGCAGGCGCGGGGGCAGCCGACCGAGGAGCCCACGATGTCCACCAACCGACCGTCCTCCCCGCGAGCGCGGGGGTCAGCCGTCAATCTGGGCCTTCCCGGTCTGCCCGGCCGTTTCCTTCCCGCAGGCGAGGGGCCGACCTGGGCCACGGTGTTGAGTGGCTGGTGTTCAGCAGCGTCGTCATTGTTGCGTCGGGCCGGTGGTCCGTCTCGTGAGCGGGATGGTTCGACGGGCCGGTCCCTCTTCAGCTGATCGTGAGCGGCCCGAGATCCAGACCAAGCTTGTTCCGGCATGAGTCGACGGCCCGCGTGACCCATGCGGTCACGGCGTCGCGGTCCGGTGCGAGCGCGTGCAGCTCGTATGCCTTCGCCTGGGCCTGGACCATCCACGGGGCCAGCGGGTCCTCCCGGATGACTCGATCGAAGTGATCGCGGGCCGTTTCAGGGTCTCCGACCAGGGCTGCTGCGATCCCGGCGTCGAAGCCGTCCCAGATGAAACCCCGCCGCACGGGCCTGGATATCAAGTGTCGGGCGACGTCTGGCAGCGTCGCGAACCTCTCCCTCAGCGCGGTCACGTTCACGGCCGCCTGTCGGCCGAGTTCCACTGCCAGCGGTGTGAACTGGTCCTCTGTGCGAAACGGCTCGGAGCCGACCTGGAGCACGTCCGTGTGGAAGGCGAGGTGGTCCACGTCGTGCCACAGCCACATCACGCCGACGTGCAGACCGCTGCCGGCAGTCCGCGGCGGAGTGAACTCCACGACCCCCAGCCACCATCCGTGATCATCGATCCACAGCCGTGACCGCCCATGCCGGGCCAGACCGAGCGGCTTCAACGACTCCCGCGCCGCCGAGGCGACGATACGGGAAGCCGGACTGCGATCTGCCATAGACGCAATCATCGACCAACCCACCGACATCACCGTCAGGCCAGGGCGACACAACACGGTCTTCCCCGCGCCCGCGGGGGTCAGCCGCGGGGCCGACTGGTCCGAGGAGTCCGGCCGGGTCTTCCCCGCGGGCGCGGAGGCCAGCCGGTCTCCGGGGCCCGCGAAGGTACGCGAAGGCGTCCTCCCCGCAGGCGCGGGGGTCAGCCCATCAACGTCATCCTCGGCTACAAGGCGGTCTATCCCGACGAAGCCATCCAAGCCCACCTGGCCTTCCTGGCCCGCCGGCGAGCCATGCGGCCAACCGATGAATACCGCGTCCCGACCGACGAGGAGTGGACCGATGGCTCTGTTCACGAGAACTGGCAGCACTTCGACGTCGCGAGGTGGCGGGACAGGCGGCGCTGCACGGTGGGGTGCAGGTTGACGGCCGGTTCGTCGAGTACGACAACGCGACCCGGCTCTCCTGCCAGCAGGGTGGCGAGCAGCAGGGCTTCCTGGACGCCGGCGCCCGCGAACTGGGCGACCTGGGCCCTGGCGGCGGGGCCGACAAGGATGTCGATCGTGATCCCCGCGTCGGCTGACGGGAAGCTGCGCAGGTGCAGGTCGAGTCGCGTGATGTCCTTGAAGACCTCCCGGACCTGTGCGAAGCGCTGCTGTTCTTCGATACTGCCGTTCTTGAGCCGGTGCAGCTCGGCGGCCACCGCGCTGCCGTCGCGCAGGTCGACGGGACTGGCCAGCTCCGCGAGCGGGAAGTGCCGCGCCAGGGGGAGCCGGCGGTTATCGGTCAGCACCAGGCCCTGGCGCAGCACCTTGGCGAGGACAAAACGGAAGCTGTAGTGGGTCCTTCTCCCGTGCTCGCTACCCAGGGCATGTGCCAGCGCCGAAAGGGCGGACGGTTCGGTGCCCGTGTCGTTTGTAAGGGGCGGGACATCCACGACAAGGGCTCTTGTGGGGTCGAGGTTGTCCAGGATGCGGTCGAAGTCGATCGCTACCGGCTGGACCTCTCCGGTCTGAGGTGACTTCTCCTGTCGCAGGAAGGAGTACATCACCACATCGTCGGTTGTTGTCAGCTGCTCGCTGGGCGACCGCACGGACACCAGCAGCGGCGAGGCGGTACGCAAGGGAGCTACTGCGTCTTCCATCCAAGGCGGAAGCTGACCTCGACAGAGCTGGCCAGTACGAGGGCCTTGGAGGATGAGCTGCATCGGCTGCCCGTTGTGGCTGAAGTTCCAGGCCGCCCACCAGCGGGAGCGGTGACGTGCTGCGAACGCGACCTGCAGAGTGCCTCGAAGCAGTGACTGAACGGAGTTTGCCGCGATGCCCAGCTCGGTGAACAGCGCGAGCACGGCTCTGCGTGACGATGCGGAGCCCTCTTGGTCTCGGGAGTTGGCGGCGTTGGCGACCACGGCCGCTTCCACGAACAACCGCACCAGTTCCTGCTCTTGGGGCTGGTCCAGTTCGATGTCCAGGCTGACGGTGTAGTCGTCGGCGCCGAACCGGCCCGCCTGCTCATAGACCTCCAACGGATCGGTGCCGTTGCCGGGGCCGCCAAGTCCTTGTCCCAGGACGAGGAGGGGGAGCGCGACGGCAGCGCCGAGGGTTCGACTTTCCGGCACCGTTGGGCCCGGTCACGACGGTTGTCCCGGGCTTCAGGGAGAGGTCGAGGGAGGCGAAGGAGAGGAAGTTCTGGGCCGCTATCGAGTGAATCTTCATGGGGATGTCGTCCGTCCGTGCCTGGCCGATGCGAAGGAGCATGGCAGATCGCGGGGGCGGTCGGCAGCGGACTTTCGCGCACCGGAGGAGTGCCACCGGTGCGGGTGGGCGGGGCAGGGGTGGGGGCGAGTACCTCTTCTCTGCGCACCTCGTCTTGCTTGTATGACTTACTGAAAAGGCGTGGACAGTGTCGGCGGGGAGGCGTAGGGTCTCTCTAGCGTTTCAAGTTGGGTGGATAGGCATAGGGGGTGTGTGGGTGTGTTCGTGACGACGGGGCAGGCCGGGACGGCTCTGGGGTGTTCGATTCCGACGGTGAAGAAGCTGTTGGCCACCGGCGTGGTCCCGGGCGTGCGCGAGACGGGTCGGCAGGTGTTCCCGTTGGCCGCGCTCCAGCAGTTGCAGGCCCGCCAGGCCGCTGACCTGTCTGTGCTCGGCACCGGCGAGGTGGCGGTGCTGCGCTCGGATGCCCCGGCGCGGGTCGAGGAGCCGGACCGGGAGTGGATCGGGTTCGGCAGCGCACTGGACGAGGCGCAGTTGCTGGCGGCGCTGTCGGGCTGGTGGCGGTGCGATCCGGCGAGGGTCGCGGCCGGTGCGGTGCTGCCGGTGACGGTCGCCGGGTTCGTGGTCGCGGTGCTGACCGGCCTGGGGGAGTGGGAGTCCGATGGCACGGTCGGTACCACGGGCCGGTACCGGTTCCCGAAGGCCAGGTTGGCCGGCTACCTGACCGACCTCACCGCCCCCGCGAACGCCGCCGCCCCCGCCGACCCCGAGGACGCCCGCCTGGCCGGGCTGCTGCTCGGCACCCGCCTGCCGTCGGTGTCCGGCGGCCCGATCGCCTACGTCACCACCAACCCGACCACCGACACCGCCGACGAGGGGGAGTAAGCCTGATGGACCGCAAGACGTACACCGCCGAGCTCGCCGGGCTGCGCGAGCTGCGTGCCGGGATCACGGCCGCCGAGAAGCAGGTCGCGGCCGCGCGGAAGGAGCTGGACAAGCTCACCGCCCAGCGTGCGCGCCGCGTGGCCGGGCTGGCGGGGTACGAGGGTGCCCAGGCCGCAGCGGTCGCGAAGGCCTCCGGGCTGTCGGTCGGTGATGTGGTGCGGATCGCCCCGCTGCTGGACCCGACCCCGGCCGCCGTCCGCGCCGCCAAGGCCGACGACCAGGCCGCCGCGCCCGCCCCGGCCCCGGCCCCGGCCTCGGCGCCCGAGTTGGTCGACGAGCCCGCAGCTGCGGTCGCTCCGGCGCTGACCCGCCCGGCTCCCGTACGCGAGCAGCCGGCTCCGGTCGCCCCGGTGACGGAGGCGCCGGCCGAGGTCGAGGACCAGGGCGTCGCCGAGCAGCCCGCCCCGGCCGCTGCGCCGGTCGTCCCTGCTGCTTCGGTCGCTGTCGCGCCGCGTCCGGTGGTCGAGTCCGGGCCGCGTGAGCTGCCCGCCCTCCCGGAGGGCCCGGCCGGTGCCCGGTTCGAGGCCGTGACCACGGGCCTGGTGTCCAAGCGTCCGAACTTCGTCCAGCAGGCCCGCAGCACGGTGTTCCTGGACGCCGGGACCGGCGACCTGGCGGTGCGCGACCGCGTGGTGCGCCTCGACCTCGGCGCCCGCACCCCGGGTGAGATCCTGGACGCGGTGCTGCACGCCGCGCCCGGCACCGGGCGGGTCTACATCACCGCCGGCGCCCCGTGGCACGACGGCGCCGAGCGCTACTCCACGCTCAAGGACGCGGTCGCCGCCTGGCTGAACACGCCGTCCGAGCGGTGGACCACCGCCGTCGGGTCGGGTCGGGACAAGCTGGCCGGGCACTTCGTCCACCAGCGCCAGCCCGTCGGCCGCTACGCCCCCGCGAGCGCGCCGGACAGCGGCAGCACCGAGATCCGCTCGATGGGGGAGTGGTTCGACCCCGACGGCGCCGACGTGACGACCTGCCGTCAGGCGTTCACGCTGCTGTGGCAGGCGCTGCGCCGTCACTGGGACGACGCGGTGCTGATGGGCTCGCCGTCGCAGACCGGCCGGGACCTGTGGTCGCGCACGATCCCGACGACGGGCAAGTGGGCGGGCGGCTACCCGGTGCTGTCCGAGGAGCTCCGCGGGCTGTTGCACGCGACCGGCGGCCAGGGCCGTACCGAGCTGGTCCTGCCCCCGCGGGTGCCGGAGCAGCTGCCGGCGCTGGTGGAGTACGACCGCACCTTCGCCTACGCGAAGCACCTGTGGAAGTCGCCGGTCGGCACGCCGCGCCGGATCACCGCGGCCGCGTTCGCGGCGATGTCGGAGGCCGAGCAGACGAAGGCGCTGATGTCCTGCTCGCACTGGAACGTGCGGGTCACCGTCCCGGCCGGCTGGAACCACGTCGGCCTGCTTCCGGCCCCCGTGACCGGTGACCGGGCCTGGGTCTACCCGTCGGAGCCCGGGGCGACGTTCACCACGTGGGCGGGCGGGGCCGAGGTCCACCTGGCGCTGTCCAACCACCTGGCGCCGTGGCGGATCGAGATCCTCGGGGGCCTGCTGTTCGAGGACGGCAAGCCGCTCGACGAGTGGGGCAAGCGCCTCAAGTCGGCCTGGGGGGACCTGACGAACCTCTCCAAGCTGCACGGCGACGAGCGGCAGCGCCAGGCGGCCTATCTCGCCTCCCGCGCGGTCCGGTCGGTGCTGTTGTTCGGCCTGGGCGGGTTCGCGCAGCGCCCGCGGCTGGTCTCCGGCACGACGCCGGTCGGTGAGGCTCTCCCGGCCGGGGTGGAGATCCTGGGCCGGGACGACCAGGTGGTGACCTGGCAGCGGCAGGCCGGGTTCTCCCGTGACCCGTACGCGCACCCGGAGTGGGCCGCCTACGTGTGGTCGGGGGCGCGGGCGGCGCTGCTGGACATGAAGTACCGGCAGGGCAAGGAGGTCGTCGGCTACGCCGGTGCCCTGCACGCGAAGCCCGGCAGCGTCGTGTACTTCGGCACGGACGGCATCGCCCTGACCGAGCGCCAGCCCTGGCCCTACCGGGGCGAGCCCGGCGACTACCTCCTCAAGGGCCACCTCACCGGGCCGGTCGAGCATCCGACCAGCCAGGAGCAGTACCTCAAGCTGCGCGGCCTGGGCCGCGCCGAACTCGCCGCGAAGGGGACTGATCAGTGAGCCCGGCCGATCCGCAGAACCCGAACGAGGCGGCGCGCCTGACCCAGGAGCTGATCGACCAGGGCTACACCAAGCGCCAGGTCGCCAAGATGCTCGGCCGCGACGCCAGCCTGGTCAGCCAGTTCTTCACCAAGGGCAAAGGCAAGGCGTTCGTCGCCGCGCTGCGCCAGGTCGTCCGGGCGGTGCGCGGCGGCGAGCGCGACGAGGAGGCGCTGTCCGGCATCGCGGAGGCGAATACCACCCGGCGCCGCACCAAGACCGGCCAGAAGGCCCGGGTGCGGGGCAAGGACGTCGTTGGCAAGCCCGGCGAGTCGATGGCCGGCCGCGCGGGCAAGCAGGCCATCAAGTCCGGCGCGAGCCACCTCGCCCCGGTCGTTCACGAGACCGGCCAGGCCGGCGGCCGCCTCGCCTTCACCGTCCGGATGAAGGCCGACCAGTACGTCTACAGCGCGGGCTCGGAGAAGGACTCCGGCGGCGTCCGGCGCGGGTTCATCCCCCGCTCGGACGGTACCGAGGAGCGCACCTACGGCTCCGCCTCCACCGGCGGGTTCGACGCCGCCGAGTGGTCCCAGCGGGTCGCGGACCACCACGGCGACGTGACCGAGGCGATGCGGGAGTGGCTGGTGGAGACCGGCCGCGCCGTCGAGGACGCCGACATCGCCTACCTCGAGGTCCGCGGCTGGATCCCCGAGGACCAGCAGTAGTCCGGGAGGCCTCTCCCCGTCCATGACCTGGCCCCGGGGAGAGGCCGCCCGCCCCTGACCCTTCCACAGCACCGCCCGCGCCGCCGAGCCGTCTCAGTATCCGAAGGAGAAGCACCGCCGTGGAGACGACCACCGCCACCGAGGCCGACGTGCCGGCCGCGTTCCGCGCCGACGCCGGGCAGCCGGTCCCGCAGCAGCCGACCGGGGCGCTCAACCCCTTGCCGCTGCACTGGTTCCAGAAGGACGCGGTGGCGGCCGCGGTGCGCGAGGTGAAGGACGGCGGCCGCGCCACCGTCGTGGCCGCGACCGGCTCCGGGAAGACGCTGATCGCGGCGGGCTGTGCCCGGCGTCTGGCCGTGCGGGGCCGGGTGCTGGTGTTGGTGCCGACGATCGAGTTGTTGGAGCAGACGGCGGAGGCGTGGTCGCTGCGGGGCGGGCGTCGCGGGCTGGCGGTGGCGGCGTGTTCGCGTGAGGAGGCGCTGGAGAGCGCGGAGGCCGGGGGCCGGATCCACGCCGGGGTGACCACGCAGGCGGCCCGGCTCACCGATCTGGTCAACGGCGCCCCTGACGACCAGCCGGTCACCGTGTACGCCACGTACGCCTCGCTGGAGCGCATCGTCCAGGCCCACCAGGGCTGGGGCCTGGTCCAGTGGGACCTGGTGGTGATCGACGAGGCCCACCGGACGGCCGGTTCGGAGGGGAAGGCGTGGGCGGCCGTCCACGACGACGTGAAGGTCCCGGCGAAGCGCCGGCTGTACTTCACCGCGACCCCGCGGATCGCGGACGACCGGCGGGCGAAGGACGGCCTGGCCGACCTCGCCGACGCCGACGGCCAGGCGCTGCCCGTGCTCTGCTCCATGGACTCGGAGGAGATCTACGGCAAGGTCTGCTTCATCTGGACGCTCGGGCAGGGGATCGAGCACGGCTACCTCGCCGACTACCGCGTGCTCGTGCCGGTGGTGACGGACGAGGACCTGCGCGAGCTGCTCAACCTCCCGGCCGTCGCCGACCTGCGCTCCCAGCGCACCAACGAGGAACTCCTACGCCTCGCGCTGCAGATCGCGGTGCTGCGCGCGGTCGCCGACCTCGGCCTGCGCCGCGTCATCACGTTCCACTCCCGGGTGTCGGCGGCGCGGGAGTTCGCGAACACCCTGCTGGAGGCCTCGGAGCTGCTGGAGGACGCGGAGCGTCCGGAGCGGATCTGGGCGAAGGCGGTGGCCGGCACCGACCGGCTCAAGGACCGCCGGGCTGCGTTCGCGGACTTCAAGGCCCACACCGGCGAGGACGGCGAGGAGTGCGGCATCCTCTGCAACAGCCGCCTCCTGACCGAGGGCATCGACGTCGCCGCCGTGGACGCCATCTGCTTCGCGGACCCCAAGAGCTCGGTCATCGACATCGTCCAGGCCGTCGGCCGGGCACTGCGCCAGTCCTACCGGCAGGGCAAGGTCTCCTGGGTCGTCATCCCCGTCTACCTGCCCACCCCCGAGGTCGGCGACGACACCGCCACCGCGCACCCGGCCGAGGTCCACGACGCCGGGGAGGCCGTGAAGGCCGAGGCCGACGCCGAGATCGAGGCCAGCTCCTTCCGTACGATCTGGCGGGTCCTGCGCGCCCTGGCCGCGCACGACGCCCGGGTGGTCGGCCGGATCACCGAGCTGCGCGGCGCGCGGTCGCAGGGCACCGCGCACACCACCACGACCCAGGCCGCTACGGGTGAGGCCGCCGAGCCTGGCGGCGCGGGGGAGCAGCCGCCGGCCCCGGTGGAGTCGCCGATCGAGTGGCTGCGGATCAACGCGAAGCAGCACGCGGCGCGGATCCTGCAGACCGTGAAGCTGCGGGCGTTCAACCCGCGCGCGGTGGAGTGGCAGCGGATGCACGCCGTCGCCGCCAGGTTCCACATTGAGCACGGCCACCTCGACCCCACCGACAAGACCCGCCACGGCGAGCTGATCTCCTGGCTCACCCGCCAGCGCCACCTCAACGGCCAGCACCTGCTCGACCCGGCCAGGGTCAGCGAGCTGGACGCGCTCGGCATGATCTGGTCGAAGAACGCCAACGCCTGGGAGCGTGGCTACGCCTACGCCGCCGCGTTCCACCGCCGGCACGGCCACCTGGCGATCCCGGCGACCGCGAAGCTGGACGACTACGCGGTGGGGGCGTGGATGCGCCGCCAGCGCAAGGCCGCAGGCCTCACCACCGCCCAGGCCGCCAAGCTCGACGCGCTGGACGAGTTGTGGCGCCTGGAGCCGGACTGGAACCGCTCCTACCGCCGCCTGCTCGCCTACCTCGCGGCCGGCGGCACCCTCGACGGCCCCGCCAACCGCACCGGCCTCGGCGACGACCCGGCGTTCCGCCCCGGCACGTGGCTGCGCAAGCAGGCGGGGGCCCGCACCGACGGCAAGCTGACCGACCACCAGACCGCGCTCCTGGACGCGCTCACCCGGCACGCCGAGACCGTCACCGGCTGACCCGCCCCGCAAGACCCCGCCGTCCCGGCCCACCCGGGCCGGGACGGCCGCCCGCACCCCGCTCTCGACACCCCGGAGGCACCGCGCGATGACCGACACCACCCGCCCCGACCCGGACCCCGCCGCGACTGGGCGGCTGGAGCTGGCCTCGCACCGCAGCCGGCCCGCGCCTGCCGACCGGGACCTGGGCCGACCGATCCTCGACTCCCCGCTGGTGCGCGGCTCGATGTGGCTGCGCTGGAGCGGCCACGACGGCATCCGCACCCTCCACCACGGCGCCAGCCTGGCTCGCGGCTGGGTGGAGAAGGACGTGGACGGTCTGGACGGCTGGGTGGCCCTAGCCGAGGGCCGGATCGTTCACAGCGCCCGCTCGGGCCCCGCTGTGCCGGAGCCCGTCGTCCACACCGAGGCGTGAGAGGCGGGCGCGACGCTGCACGCCGCCCTCGCCCAGCACCCCAACCAATCCGAGCACGCCCCCGGATGAGAACGACGACCAGGAGCACGGCTTATTCGGCGGCATCCGCAGCCGGGTCCGCCGTCGGGCGGCACGGCCTATCGTCGGGGCTCGGCGCGCCAGGCCCGGTGGGCGCGAAGCAGTTCCGCCCGCTGGTCCGGCTCGGTGTCACGCAGGACCATCCGCAGGGTCAGCAGGTCGCGCAGGAGAAGGGACGTTCTACGGGCCGCGCCGGAGCGGCCGCGAAGGAGCCGCAGGACGGCGATGAGGCCCATGACGAAGGGAAGGCCGAGCGCCGGGGACAGTTCCCACAGTCGCTGAGTAATCATCAGTTCCTCCAGTGTCGAACCCGCCGCTGGGCAGCGGCTGTCGACTCCTACAAGTAGCCTGGGGGGAGGTTCACTTGGTTGCAGTGAACGAGAATGACGAGGACACGGGGGGACCTGTGCAGGATCCGGGCGAGGTGCCGCAGGGGCCGGCGGTGGTCCGACTTACCGAACTGCTACGAGCAGCCATGGCCGAGTGCAGGATGAACCCAGCAAACCTTGCGGAGGCCGCCGGCCTGTCGAAGGGCGGCGTGAGCAACATCCTCAAAGGCAAGTCCGTGCCGACGACGCACACCTTGGACCTGCTCGGCCACGCCCTGCAGTTGAAGGGCCCGCGCCTGGCGGAATTGCACCGGCTACGGGACCGGGCCAGCGTACGGACCCGTCGCCTGGACACCTACCTGGCCGCTGCTCACCGGGCGGCGCAACAACAGCAGTATCCCGGGCTGACGGATGGGGTGCTCCCGCCACTGGCATCGATCCACGTCCGCCAGCAGATCGAGCAAGAAGCGGCCGCGGCTGTCGGCGACACACCGGTGGCCGCGGACGGGCTCGAGGTACTGGCGCAAGGACGGACCTGCGTGGTCCTCGCCGGCCCTGGTGGCGGCAAGTCCAGCCTGCTGCAGGCGCACATGTGCGCCGACCTCGAACGGTGGAAATCCGGCCGCGGAAGTGGAGCAGTCCCCGTCTACGTGCCCGCTGCCGCGCTGGCGGCTGCGCCGCTGTCCCAGGCATTGGCTGCGGCGGTCACTGCGGAACTGGCGACCAGCGGTTTGACGGAGGACCTCCCGGCAGCCTTCTTCGCCACCCCGCCTGCCCCGGGTGTGCGCTGGTACGTCCTGGTGGACGGCCTGGACGAGGTCACGGACGCGGCAACCCGCACCCGGATCCTGCAAGGTCTCGCCGCCGTCGCTGACAGCGACGCCGCGGACCTGTACCGATTCGTCGTTGCCAGCCGTCCGGTGCCTGACCATGAACTCGGCATGTTGGGCTCGGCGGTGCCCCGGTACTTCCTGCAGCCGTTCGCGGCGGAGGTGCTGCCGGCAGTGGCGCTGCAGTGGTTCACAACACTGGGCGTGTACGAGCCGCAGGCCGTCACGGACCGGTTCGTGGCCTACCTCGGCTCTTCTCGGCTGGAGAAGATCGCACACATCCCCCTCGTGCTCGGCATGCTCTGCCAACTCCACGCACTGCGCCCCGAGTGCCCGCTCCCGGTAAGTCGGGGCGCGGTGTACCGCGAGTTCACCGAAGCGCTGTTCCAACGGCTGCACGCCCGTGGGGAGTCCGGGATCCACGTACAGACACGGCTCGCACTCGGACGATTCGGCGAGCAGACGGTTGCACGAGCTGCGCGCCTGGTCGACCAGTTACCCGAGCTGATCGATCGGGCGGCCGACTGCTACGTGGACGACCAGCGCCTCTCGCTCCTCGACCTGATCCTCACCGATCCGGCCGCAGCGAGTCCCGACAGGTCGCTGGCGAGGGAATGGCGAAGCTTCCTCTTGCACAGCGCTGCACGCACCGGGCTGGTCGTGTCGCACGGCGAGGACCTTCGGTTCGTCCACCAGACCGTGCTTGAGTACTGCGCCGCCCGGCACGCCACTAGAAGCCCCGTCAAGCGTGGCGAGCGACTGCGCGAGATGTTCCAGATGCACGCGGACAGCCAGAAGAAGACGTCGGCCAGATGGCAGAGCGGAAGCCTCTACCGCAGCTTCCTGCTCGACGACGGGCTCCCGCTGGAGACAGCGACCGTGGCTCTGATCGAACACACGATCACCGATGAGTACCTGCTGCCAGTGAGTCTGATCGCGGCGGAGGTAGCTTCGGGGACAGGGCTGCCGAAGCGCATTGTCGAGCTCACTGCCAGAAAACTCGAAGGCGTCACCCGGGCATGCCACCAGGCCATGGGCGACAGACGCTTCACTCGGGCGGTTGCGAAACTAGGTCCCGCCTTCTCGGGGCGGCAACTGCTCGACTGGGGCGACCAGAGCCTGTCCGCGGCGAGGGCGTTGGCGGCGTTCGAGCCGGCCTTGGCGGCGGACCTTCTGGATGAGCTGACTCGGCTTCGCGATGATCCCCCGTTCCGGGAGAAGAACCGGCTGAAGGCGGCCGAGACCCTGCTCGATCTCCATCAGGCGCGTGGGCTTGACGCCATGGCCCGGCTGGCTGCGGACCCGTTCCTCTTCCCCTCGTACCGCGTGGCGGCCGTCGAATGGATGCGGATGCACGGGGACGAGCGCGCGCTGGAGATCTCGCTGGACCTGGCACGGACGCTTTACCAGGGCCCTGACCAGGAACGGGCCGAAACGCTGGCGCGGACGCTCCAGTTGGATGCTCGGATAGCTGGACTGGTGCGCCGGATTGCGGAAAAGTCCGGGGAGCCGGACCCGGACGACCGGGAAATGCTCGCCATCATCGCGGCGGAAGATGTCATGCAGCCGCAGGTCAGGATCATGGCGGCTACGGTGCTGGACCGGTGTTCCGCCGAAGCGCCAGGGTTCCTGATGAGCAGGGCCATGGCAAAATCCCGTGATGGCTTTATACGTGAGTGGTGAGAGCACCTGCCGCTGAGCGGCGAGAGCACCCCGTGCCACGGGAGAGTGATGTCGCCGAGTTTCGGTTCTGGTCCAACTTCTGTGGTGTGCCTACTCCCTGTGACTGTTTGGCTTGCTGACGGGTCCCCGAGATCGTCTTGAAACGGTTGGTGCCTGCTGCGTTCGGGCTGATGGTTCTGGGCTGTGCGCGAGGTACTGCTCCGGCTGGAAGAGCTGCTCTTCCTGTCAGCTCCGGAGATCAGAGTGGTGTCGGTGCAGGACGACGGTGAGGTGGTCCGGGTCGGTGTCAGGCGCCGGACGGCCGGGGCGCGGTGCCCGGGTTGCGGGGGCTGGTCGGGGCGGGTGCACGGGTCCCTACCTGCGGTTTCCCGCTGGCCTTCCCGTGGCGGGACGGCGGGTGGTGCTGCGGCTGCGGGTCCGGCGGTTCGCGTGCGAGGACGTCTCCTGTGGGCGGCGGACTTTTGTCGAGCAGGTCGCGGGTCTGACCCGCCGGTACAGCCAGCGGACCGAGCGACTGCGGTCGGCACTCGCCGAGGTCGGCCTCGCGGTGGCTGGCCGCGCTGGCGCCCGGTTGGCCGACGTCTTCGGGGCGAAGGTCAGCCGGAACACGGTCCTGCGGCTGGTCGACGCGCTCCCGGAGCCCCAGCCGCAGATCCCGCGGGTGGTCGGCGTCGACGAGTACGCGATGCGCAAGGGCCGTGTCTACGGGACCGTGCTGGTCGACGTAGAGACCCGCCGACCGGTTGACCTGCTGCCGGATCGCGAGGCGGGCACCCTCGCGGCCTGGCTGGCCGAGCGCCCAGGGATCGAGGTCGTCTGCCGTGACCGCGCTCCGTTCTTCGCCGAGGGCGCCAGCATCGGGGCACCCACCGCCGTCCAGGTCGCCGACCGTTTCCATCTGTGGCACAACCTCGGCGAAGCCGCCGAGCGGTGCATCTCCCGACATCGCTCCTGCCTGCGCGCGACCGCCGCCGAGGTGGCCCCGGAGAAGGCAGGGGCCCAGGCGCCGGCGGACAGCGGCTCGCCATGGCCCACCGGGCATCGCTTCGCCGACCGCGCCCGGGGCAAGCACGCCACCGTCCACGCGCTGCTGGCCGCCGGCCACAGCCGACGCTCGATCCAGCGCCAGCTCGGTATGACCTACCGCACCGTCCAGCGACTGGCGGACGCCGCCACTCCCGAAGACCTGTTCCAGGGGCAGTGGCAGAACCGCAGGACCAAGCTCGACGACTTCAAGCCGTACCTGAACGAGCGGTGGTCCGAGGGCTGCACGAACGCCTGGACCCTCTGGGAAGAGATCAAGACGCACGGCTACCGCGGCGGCTATGGAGCCGTCCGCGCCTACCTGCGGCCGTTCCGCACGACCCCGACCGCACCGGCCGCCAGGCCACCGTCCCCACGGACCGTCGCCAGGTGGATCCTGACCCACCCCGACACCCTGCCGCCGGTGTGGTGGCGCTTCGGCCGCTCCGGCCAGCACTCCCTCATTGAGGCCCTGGAGAACCCGGACGACCGGGCCGCCTACGACCAGCGCCAGGCCGCCCGCGAGGACGAGCAGCACAAGGCCCACCAGGAGCTGATGGACTCCCTGGCCTGCACCGACTGCGGCGACGTTCCCGGGGAGGAGAGCACCTGGGTATACGGCACCCAGGGACAGGTCGAGTGGACCCGCCGCCCCGGCGGCCGCTGCTGGCCCTGCCACCAGGACCGCGAGGAACGCCTGGAACGGGAGGCCGAGGAACAGCTGGAAGCCGCTCGCGCGGCCAACCGCCGCGCTGCGCCCGTGCTGGTCGTGCCGGGGTTCGAGCGGGGGGAAGGCCGGCTCCTCGTTGGAGCTGCGGGAGAAGGCCCGGCCGGACCGGCTGGAGTGCCCCGACTGCGTACAGGCCCGCGCCGCAGAGGACTTGGGCCCCTGATGCTGCCGGTTCCGACCAAGCGCGAGTTGGTGGCCGCGCTGGTCTCCACTCCAGACGATCCGTGGTGGGAGGACCGCGTGCTGCACGCCAACCTCTACCCGGCGAGGGGTCGCAGGGTGTGACCTGTTGGTGTCTTGGGGCTCGTTATGGCCTCCCCCGCCATATGGTCTGGACCAGTTTGAGAGATGGTTCAGGTCCTGGCCGGGCCGGGCTTGCCTTGCTGATGGTTACTTTTCGTGCTGTGGCAGGGGGCTGGAGGCTGGGGGTGGCTCGTGACCGCACTTCACCCTCCGGTGGCGTGTTAATTTCTTTCCCTGATTGCAGCCTAGGAAGTTTCGTGAATTGGGTTCGGTATTTCCGGTCTGGTATTTCTGAGGGAGGGTTCGAGCCGTTGGTGCCAGGCACCGTGGGCTGCGCGGGTGGCGTTTTGGCGGGTGCTGTGCTGCGCGTGGGGCGCCGGGCGGTTACGGGTGTGAGTGTCCCTGTGACGTTGCATGATCAGGGAGTTGGGCGGGCGTTCGCTCGCGCTGGGATCAAGAGCGGATGAAGATCACGAGTGAGTCTGAGCTCTCGCAGGCCAACGAGGTACCGGCCGCTGACTCGGTTGCTTTGACGCTGCCGCAGGTGGCGTCCTGGATCGGCCCGGGTGGTAGTGAGCCGGTGACCGCCGCTGAGACCACCAACGCGCTCGGGGAGGAAGGCCTGGGACGTGCTCGGCAAGGATCCCGCCGAGGCTGCGGCGTACCTGGCTGATCGGCTGCCGCAGGCGACCGACGCGGCGACGCCGGACGGGTCGGTGCGCAGTACTCGTCGCGACGCGCCTGACACGCTGCTTGTCCTGTGGGGCGAGGTTCCCGACCAGGTCACTTTTCCGGGAACCCGGGTAGGAGACCTCCTTCGGTGCCGGTCGAAGTGCCGAAACCCTCCCGGCCCGGCCCCGGCAGACCACCCGGCTCGAAGAACCACCGACCCGCGACCGCTACGATGTGGGCCTGCTCCTGGCTACCGGCGAGCCCTACCGCAGGCCGGCCCACCACAAGGTCGGCAGCAAGCAACGCCGCACTGGATAAATCATAAGCTGACACTCCGTCACAGACGCTGCCTCGACGCGCTGGGCCGCGCGTTGATCGGGACAGGCGTGGCCGAGTAGCCGACTAGCATCGGTCAGAAGACCAGGTCCACGATGCGGCGGACGCCCCAGGCGAGCAGTCCCAGGGCTATGGACGCGGCATAGGCGAGGACGGCGACGACGAACGCCATGGCGCCCCAGGACGGCACGGGCACGAGGATCCCGCACAGGGTTCCGGCCGTCATGGTCCCGTAGGTGATGCGGCGCCAGGGCTCGTCCTCGTAGCGGAACCGGCTGTTGAAGAAGTTCCAGGACGCCGGCCGCAGGGCCATGTGTACCGTCACGTTGAGCACCGCAGAGAAAATCGCGATAGCCGTGATCGCGACCATGAGTGCGACGATGAGAGTGCCGATGTAGTCGGAGAGTTTCTGGTGGATCTCCAAGGCCGACTTCCGGGCCGCGAAGCCGATCGGGAAGACCATGACCGCCCCGGCGGTGGCCACCGGCAGCGATGCCAGCAGGTACCAGGTCTCGTGGCCGCTGCCGATCCAGGCGATGCCTCTCCCGAGCCGGGACGTCGGGCCGCGCCCGGACGCTGCGGCACGCCGTGCTGACTCGGCGCGCTGCGCCGCGGCAGCAGCCTTCCTCCTTTTGT
The DNA here is from genome assembly GCF_042799475.1 of Kitasatospora sp. NPDC057692. Taxonomy (NCBI): domain Bacteria; kingdom Bacillati; phylum Actinomycetota; class Actinomycetes; order Kitasatosporales; family Streptomycetaceae; genus Kitasatospora; species Kitasatospora sp. NPDC057692. Next base: position 49,202 of record NZ_JBHVIV010000040.1, read on the forward strand.
CCGAGGCGCGCTGGGCCGCGGCTGCGGCCTTTCTCTTCCGAAGGGCCGACAGCGAGGGGAAGCGCGACACGCGCGGCGGCGTGGACGGACGGTCCGTGTCGGACCCGCCCAACGCGGGGCGGGGCAGCGGCCGCCACTCGTACGGGCGGTTCGCTGTGCCTGGGGCACCCGCAGCGCCGCTCCGCGGGCCCGCAGCCAGCGGAGGCCGTACCGGGTCGGCCGCACCGGCCGCGGTCGGGTCGGCCGTGGCGCCGACCAGGGCGGCCTCTGCGGCCCGGGGCTGCGGAGGCGCGTCGACCGGGCTCGTCAGTTGCGCCCGCAGCATCCGCAGGTCGCGGGCGATCTCGTCGGCCTCGGAGCGGATCTCGACCAGCCTGGCCTCAAGCGTCTGGTTCTCGGCTTCGAGTGCCCGGTTCTCGGTCTCGACCTTGCGGACAAGGTCGGCAGCGTGGACGAGTTGCTCCCGCTGCTTCTCCACCTGCTGGGTCAGCCAGCTCAGCCGGCTCAGCTTCTCGTCCGCCTCGCCGGCCGCCTGCGCGTGCTCGGCCCGCTCACGCGCCAGCACCGTGCGCAGGTCCCTGGCCTCGGCCGCCAGCTCCCGGTTGTACTCCTGGAGCGCGGCGCCCTGGTCGGGGTCCGAGGCAATGGCCGCCTCGGCGGCGGCGCGGATCTCAGAGAGCTGCTGCGCGGCGGCGGTGTCCAGCCTGCAGCCCTGCTCCTCAAGGAGGTCGAGGAAGTCGAGGAGCACGTCCTCCGGCGCTATCCAGCGGCCGCTCAGGTACCCGTCCAGCGTCTGGTACGACAGATAGAGCGACTGCGCGAAGTACTCCTCGGTGATGCCCCGCTCCCGGCACGGCGCGAAGGCGTCCGCCATCGCCTGCGCGTAGCGCTCGACCGCGCGGACCACGGGGACGTGGGCCACGTTGCGGGCGAACAGGAAGCCGTGGGCGGTGTCGGTGTTCCCCTGGACGGGCTTTGGCAGGCTGAGTGCGTTCAGCCTGCGGGCCAGGTGCTTGTACAGCGTTCCGAAGGTCAGCAGGGCGGGCCCGGCCGGGACTCCGGCGCGGACCAGTCCCATCAGCTCCTGGGTGAAGGAGGTGGCGGTGCGCGCCTGCTCCTTTAGCGGTACGACGTGGGCCCGGCCGGTGGACGCGGCCAGGGTGTACACGCCCTTGATGTCGAGGGATCCGTCGTCGGGGCCGGAGAGCGCTGTCACGGCCCGTCCGGAGTAGCAGCAGTCAAGTACCACGGCGATCACCCGGGCGCGGCTGTCGAGCAGGAGGTCACGGACCTTCTGATACGTCAGCCCGTCGACGTCGGCGTTCCCGGGAGTGGTGTCGGTCAGGGCCAGGCACAGCTGGCCGTTCGGCAGGACGATTCCGTGGCCCGCGTAGTACAGGAACAGCGCGCCTTCGGTCTGCGTGATCAGCTCGCGCAGCTCCGGGACCAGTACGCGAACGTCCGATGGGTTTTCTAGTACGGTCACCCGCTCCTTGGGCCAGCCGCCCAGCTCGGTGAGGATGCCCGCCATGCCCTTGAGACTGTTGGCGACGGCCGGTAGCGCCGGGAAGCCGGTGTTCTGGTAGGTACCGGTGCCGATCAGGATCGCCCGGGAGTCCGACCGGTCGGGCAGTTCAGCCATTCTCGCGGCTCAGTACCCGGGTGATCAGCGGCAGCACCTCGTCGGGTTTGAGGTTGTCTGCCTCCACCGTCGTGGTCGTGCCGTCCGGGCCGGTCACGGTGATCTTCACCCCGGAGCGACGGCTCTGTAGCCATGTGCTCAGCGAGCCGGCGAGCACCGCGGCCGTTCCCCCGGAGCCGAGGGCCACGCTCAGCACCTCCACCGCACCGCCGAGTTCGCCCTCGCCGGGGGGTGGCGTCACTGCCCGGATCCGGCCCGCCAATTGGCGTTCACCGCGCAGCCACTGCCACAACGCGGCGGTCTCTGTGATCTTGTCCCCGCCCGACAGCCGAATCTGAACGTCCACCAGTTCCCTCCCACCCTGAGCAGACTGACACTGGCGTCGGAGACCGTCTCAGCCCGACCCACCACTCAACGGCCCCCGAACTGACTGCTACCTGCGGCACCTGCCACGTGGCGGTCGCCGACCGCGAGGGCGCCCTCTGGGTCGACTCCTTTGCCATGCAACAGGCCAAGGACGGTCAGCAGGAGTTCGAACGAAAGAGGATTCAGGACGAGAACGTCTCGATCTGGGACTGCCCCGACAGCGCCGAATGGCGCGTCGACCACTACGTCTGCACGGATTTCGACAGGTCCTACTACAGCGTCGACGTGCACCGATGCGGCACCTGGCGAGACCTCGCGGGCTGGACCGCCCACCTGATGATCAAGGGGTGGCCGGACTACACGGACTGGGATGCTCTGCTCAGCGCCGCAACCGAGTCCGCCGGTGAACGCATCGCTCCCGTTGCCAAGCCGCGCCTCGTCCTCTGACATCGGGTGCCGCCGGTCGGCCTCGCCGTTTGGCAGGGCCGGCCAACAACTGCTGGGCGCAGCGTAGAGCAGGGTGCAGGCCGCGAGTTGCTGCGCGGTGTGCTCGGTGCCCGCGACGGGGCGGTGGAGTTCGACGAAGGCGCACAGCCACTGGCACCGGCCGCAGCCGGTGGTCGCGGTGTAGGCGAGCCGGTACGACTCCTCGGCCGGGCAGGTGGGGAGCGGGAACGTGGGGATGAGGTCAGCGGTCTGCAGCTCCGTGCAGGTGCGGGCATCGGTCGCGAACGCGGTGTGCACGCGGCAGAAGTCGAGGAGGTAGCCGAGCCTGTACCAAAGGGCGGTGCTCGGTAGGCCGATGAACGGGCGTCCGGTCCGGGGCGGGCGGTGGGCGATGGAACGGCGGTAGATAATCCGGTTGGCTTGTCAGGACTGACCGGTAATCTCCCGTCATGACGACTGCTCGCCGCCCGCGTTTCTCCGAACGCCTGGGCCTTGCCGAGTTCGATGACGATGCGCTCTACGAGGGAGTGCCCCGCCACCTGGTCGGCCCGCTGCAACGCTGGGTTGGTACGCACTTCAGCGACTACGACGAGGTAGCCGAGTTGTTGTGTCTGCGATTGCGTTTCGCCCTTCTGCCCGGCGAGAGCCCTAAGTTCAAGCTGACCAGCACGGACGGCATGGACCTCCTCGACGTCGTCGATGCCATCCTGTCCCACGAGGACGACGACGTCGGCGGGGACTTCGAGGACGAACTCGCCCGGATCCTTGGAGAGGCGGGCTCGGCGTACCGGGTGTCCAGCAACGGGCGGTTCCTGGAACTGCGTATGGACGAGACGGTCCGGGACGCGGTCGATCTCGCGCAGGCCAGCGCGACCGCCGCGATGGCCGGCTCGGCGTCGGAGCATCTTCGGGAGGCGTGGCAGAACGTCTACGGTCGCTCGCCCAATCCTTCGGTGGCCTACAGCCAGGCGATCAAGGCGGTGGAGGCGGCCGCGCACGCGGTGCTGGAGCCGAACAATGCGAAGTCCACGCTCGGCACGATGATCCGCAACCTGCGTGATGCCCCGCAGAATTTCCGGGTTGCGATCGACGGCCCGTCTGGCGGGGATCCGGGCCCGGTGTTCGGGATGCTGCAGATGCTGTGGCAGGGGCAGACGAGCCGGCACGGCGGGCAGACGCCGACCCGTCCGGAGACACAGGAGGCCGCCGAGATGGCCGTGCACCTGGCGGCGGCGCTCGTGCAGTGGTTCACCGCTGGCGCGGTCACCCGCCGCACGTAACTACCAGCGCGGGCGGCCGGTTCGCAAATCCGTTCGTCCGGTGGCTTGCTGATCGGTAGCGTCCCGGCATGGTCATCAACATCTCGGTCGGCAACGCGTGGGACGTGTTGCGCGGTGCCCGTTCCGTACCGCCCGGCCTGGCCGCGTCGTCCCGGTCCCGGCGGCGGGTCTTCAGCGCGTCGCTGGAGCAGGCGGAGCAGTTCTTTCGGGCGGCGGCCGCGGTGGGGCCGGCGACGCAGCCGGTGCTGGTGTTCTACGGGCTGAGCCAGGCTGGCCGGGCGATTGCGGCGAGCGCCAAGGCGCTGCCTGGGGACAGGTGGGAGCTGGTCGGGCACGGCATCCATACGGTGGAGCCGCAGCGCCCGCTCACGGAGGTCCGGGTGACCACCGATCCGGCGGGGAACCAGGGCAGCTTCGTGCGGCTGTCCGAGCTCCTCGACTCCCCGGTGTGGGGAAGGGAGCCGGTCACGCTCGCCGAGCTGTGGGACTGCCTGCCCCTGAACACCCACGCCCCGTTGGACCCCGCGCACACCGGCCGCACGACACCGCTGCTTGTCGCCCACCGCAGTCTCTCCGACGAGCCGCACCCGCTGGCGAGCGTTCCCGTGACCTACTTCCCGCCCCGGGTCCTGGAGGCCGATGACACGGTCACGGCGTTCCTCGCCTACCTGGAGCACTTCCCCGACGCGCTGGGCTACGACAGCTACGTGCGCAAGAGCATGAACGGCCCCGAGCCGGCCCTCGACCGATACCAGGACGGCTGGAGCGAGGTGGTGATGAACTGGGCGGATCCCGAGGGGAGGCACGCGTTCCCCGACGAGCACCTCGACCGTCTGCGACGCATCACCCGCCGACACAACGGCGCCTGGTACTTCACCCCGGCGGTGGCGAAGTCGGCACGTGGCATACACCCGCTGATGGCCTGGTGGGCGGTCCTGCACGCGCTGTCCACCCTTGCCCGCTACCAGCCGGCCCAGTGGGCCCGCCACATCGACGTCGACGCGAGCGTCCACGCGGTTCCCATCGAGCGGCTCCTGGCCAAGGCCTGCCACGTCCTGCCTGTCCTCATCGCCGAGACCCTCGACGAAGCCACCACCTGACCACCGGCTTGGCCCGGCGCCGCGCCGGCTACGCGGCCGCGCCCTGCGCCGGTTCGCCGACGTGCTTGAGCCGGCCGCGGGCGGCGACCCGGTCCCCGCCCGACAGCCCGGCCCAGTACTCGTCCGCCCACACCGTGTGGGCGGCCCGCTGCTCGGCCTCCTCCAGGCGCGCCGACTCCGCCAGCACCTCCCCGGCGAGACCCTCCCGGGCCGCTTCCAGATCACCACTGAAGGCCGACAGCGCGGCCAGGTGCGCCCGGCGCTCGGCCTGCACGGCCACCAGCGCGCGCTGCGGCCTGGTACCAGGCCGCCGCGCGCAGCCCCTACGGCTTCACCTTCACCTCCTCACCGACTGCCCCGCCGACCAGGAGCCCTGTGTGGTGTGGGTAGCGCATGTTCGGTGGGTACCTGGCGACCAGGGGGAGGGGTGGGGCAGACTGGTGGGCCGCCGGCACGGGCCTGTACTTCGGTCGATGATGCGACGTGGCAACTGCCTGAGGTACCGCCGGCGCTAACCCGGCGAACCTTCGCGGTCAGGGCACCGGCCGCGCAGGTGCGGCCCGTAGGCATGTGGCACTGCGCGGCCGGTGCGGGCCGGGTCTGCTAATCGGCGGCGCCGGGGAGCCAGCGGGCCGTCTGGCGCAGGGCGGTGGTGACGGCCCAGCACCACAGCAGGATGCCCAGGATGCCGACGGAGAGGCCGCAGGCGGTCAGGAGGGTGTCGGACACGGAGCTGTGCTGCTGGGCGGTGACGGGGGTGGCGAGCCATGCTCCGACCAGGATGCCCAGGCCGTTGGCGATGAGGACCGGGAGCAGGACGCTCCAGGCGGCGCCGGCGACGAGGACGCGGTAGTTGCCGGTCAGGCTGCCGATGGGTGCCATCGTGCGGCTCCAGCGCACGAACTCGGTCAGTCCGCTGACACCGAAGGAGAGCGCGAGTACGGTGACGCCCGCGATCCCGAGCAGGACGATCCAGCGGCCCTGGTCGGCGGTGAGGTTGGCTCCGACGAGCCAGCCGCCTCCCAGGGGTTCGACGCTGATGCTGCCCGGGAGGGTCTGGTAGGCGATGGCCTTGACCTGCGCGGCGGACAGGGCCTCGTCCGGCGTCCGGGCGAGGACGAGGAGCTGGGACATGCGGTCCCCCGGCACGGGGGCCAGTGGGCCGAGGCTGCTCGCCGTCGTGTTCTGGGGCAGCGCCCCCATCCACGCGGCGATGGCGGCCACACGGGGATCGGAGCCGCCGCCGACCGTGATCGGGCCGCTGTCGTTGCAGCGGACCTCGAGTGCCTCCAGCGTGGGGCAGTCGGCGTTGAGCTGCATCTGCGGTGGCTGTGACCCCACGACCACCCGCACGAGGAGGGTGTTCTCCGGTAGGGCGTCGGCGAAGTGCTCCAGGGCCGTGCGGTCGGAGGCGGAGAACTGGACTTCCAGGACGCTGCGTCCGACCGACTGGTTGACCGCTTTCGCGTTCTGGACCGTCGCGCTGAGAGTGGAGAACCAGACCTGCAGTTGGATCATGAGGATGATGCCGGCGACGAGGCCGGTGACCACCCGGGCGACGACCCCGGGGTGGGCGGCCATCCACCGTCCGGAGACGACGGGAGCCGGCCGGCGCAGGACGCGGCCGGCCCGGGCGAGGCCCTCGCCGGCTGCGGCGGTGACCATCCCGATCGCCGCCGGCAGGGTGGCGAGGGTGCCGAGGACGCCGATGTAGTTGACGAGTGTGTGCCCGGCGCTTTCGAGGGAGAAGAAGTCGGGGCCGCGGACCGCGACGAAGATCATGACCGGGCAGGCCACGGCCGTGCGCAGGGGCGGGCGCCGCTGGCCCAGCGGCCGGGGGCGCCGGCTGCGGACGGTCTCGGCGCGGTCCAGGGCCAACAACCCGGCGAGGGACAGCACGGCGCCGGCGGCCCAGGCGAGGAGCAGAACGCCAGCATGGGCACGCAGGTCGGCGGCGGACACGGCGTAGTCGACGACCGGAAGCCTCAGGTCCGCACCGAGCAGGGCCGCGAGCGCGGCGAGGCCGGCCAGCGAACCCAGGGCGACCGGGACGGCGGCCTCACCCAGGTTGATCAGGGCCCGGTCGCGCGGTCCGGCTCCCAGAACAGAGGTGAGCGCGGTGCGGCGGTCCCGGCCGCGGGAGCCGGTGCGCACCGCCGTGAACATCAGGACGAGGGCGGGCAGCAGGAGCAGCCCCACGATCAAGGACTGGAACTGCCATTCCGGTTTGGTCGTGAGCATGTCGCCGGTCGGGGTCGCGATGCCGACCGGAGCGCCGTAGCCGGCGATCGGCAGCACCCCCTCGTCGTCGGGCCCGAAGGGGACCGCCGGTCGCACGTAGACCAGCTTCTCGTCCACGGTCTCCAGCCCGGTGCGCCCGATGGTGCCGGCGACCGTGCCGTAGCGGTCGGCGATTCGCTCGTCACGGCCCGCGCGGAGCAGGGCCGGTGACAGGACGGCCTGGCCGGGGGCCGGCCAGGCCGTCACGCCGGGCGGCAGGGGGGCGTTGTCGACCAGGGGGGAGATTTCGACGACCATGAACTGCCGGCCGCCGACCGAGTCGAAGCCGGCGTGCCACAGGGCTGTGGCCTGCTCCCCGGGCGCGAGACGGAAGTGGGGCGCACGGGCGGCGTTGCGGGTTTCACGCTGGTCGTAGGTCAGGTGACCGATGGTCAGCGTGAGGCAGGCGGTGATCGAGGCGAAGGCCGCGAGCAGCAGCGCGGTGAAACGGACGCGTCCGGATTCGGCGTTCAGTCCGGCGCGGTACCCCACCCGCAGGAGCTGGACCGCAAGGCGGCGGTCAGTCACGGACCACCGCCTGGGCCGGCTGGAGGGCGCCGCCCGCCAGCCGCAGCACGCGGTCCGCGCGGGCGGCGATGTCCTGGTCGTGGGTGACCACCAGGAGGCCGCAGCCGTGTTGTCCGGGCAGGGCGAACAGGATGTCGGCCACGTGGTCGCGGGTGTCCTCGTCCAGCGCCCCGGTGGGCTCGTCGGCCAGCAGGAGGCGGGGCGTGTTGATCAGTGCGCGGGCGACCGCGGTGCGCTGGCGCTCGCCCCCGGAGAGCCGGTCGGTCCGGACGTCCTGGGGAACGCCGAGTTCCTCCAGGAGGGCCGAGGCCCGCTGGTAGGCGGTGGAACGCTCCTGCCGGCCCAGCAGCGCCGCCAGCGCGACGTTGTCCCTCGGAGTCAGTTCCGGGAGCAGCTCCCCGAACTGGAAGACCATGCCGATGGAACGCTGCCGGTGCCGGGCCATGGCGCGGCCGCGGAGTGTGCGCAGGTCCACGCCGTCGACCGTGACCGTGCCGGACGAGGGGCGCAGCAGCCCCAGGAGGCACGAGAGCAAGGTGCTCTTGCCGGAGCCGCTGGGGCCCACGACGGCGACGGACTCGCCGGGCTCGACCCGCAGATCGAGGTCCTGGAGCAGGTGGCGGTCGCCCAGGGAATAACGCAGGCCTCTCACATCGATGGCCGCCCGCTGGTCGGGATTGCGTGTTGCGTGCGGTACGGACAATTGGCCACCTCTGCCTTGGGAGACTCGCTGCGCGTTGGTGTGAACTGGACGCTTGGCAAACTTACTGGACACTCCGGTGTCGGCGTGCCGAAACGGGCGAAGTCCTTCGGCCGTCGAGAGGCGGTATCCGGTCGGCAGGGGAGTTCCCCGATTCCGGCGAGGTCGCATGGATGCCCGGTCGGCGAATTAATCTCGGGAGCGGAATCGAGGAATAATGCATTCCACCGGTTGCGAATGCGAAATAACGGTCCTCTGGCATCGGAACTGCTATTCCCGGCAAAAGTGTGTGCCGACGGGCGGAGCGCCGGGTGGCGCGGCAGGAATTCCTGCCGCGCCACCCGGGTCACATCAGAACCAGCCGCTGCAGTCGTCGGTGCCGAACTGGATGTCCACGCAGGCGCGGACGGAGATGATGTCGCCGTTGACGGACTTGGAGACAGTGGTGTTGTAGCCGCTGGAGTTGTTGAGGCGGCCGTCGTTGCCGGTGCCGCCCGAAATGGCCCAGTTGCCGTAGACGGAGTGGCTGTCGGCGTCGGTGTCCTTGACGTAGAAGGTGCGCCCGTCGTTCCAGGAGGTGGCGCCGCCCTGGACTGCAGTGTGGGCGAACGCGGGGACCGCGGCGCCGGCTATCGCCAGGGCCGCGATGGATCCGGCCGCAATGCGACCGATGTTCTGCTTGATTGACATCTGTGCCTCGTTCCGTGAGTTTGAACGGGACGTGCCATGACTGGGGGTTCCTTCTTCTGACGCGGCCAAGCGGCGTCGAAGTTGGGAATCGATCGAAATCTTCCCCACATTGAGAACAGTAACACGGAGAGAGCAGAGAGTGTGTGCGAATCTAGAATCCGAACCTCATTGCCCCCTGTATTGGAGATTGTGCTGATATGTGAGCGTGGAGAATTTCTTCCGCATGGGGCGCCTATTTCCTACTTGAGGTGTTCTTTTGGGGGAATCTTGGGAAGAAGTGCCGGGTGGGAGACGGCCGGACAGGTGATCGGCCTGCCCCGCTCGGAGATGGGCTCAACGGCCCGGGGGAGCGCCGTTCACGGATGGGCGGTTCGCCGTAGTGGCCCTGGGGGTGCTCCGGCCGGCCTTTGTCCGGGCCTCGCCGCCGGGTCCGCGGGGAGGGGTCGGCCGGTTTGTCGCCGTGCACTGTCCGGAGGGCCGGCGGGTCGGCCGTGTGCTTGTTCCGGCCGGCCTGCGGCCGTACCCCGCCGCTGGGCCGGTCGGTAGGGCCCGGTTGGTTTCGCGGCCTTATGGCAGCCGGTGGCCCCGGTGCCGGGGTGGGCGGGTCGCTGGGCTGTTTGAATCGGGTGGGATGTGCCGCCACTACTTGAAGCCCTCGCATGACCGGCGGTGCGCGTCCGTGTCGGGATCCGGCGGGATCGGTCGGTTTTGACGGCGGGTCGGCTTCTAAACCTCGGAATGTGACCCTCCGGAATTCTTTGCCTTCGGAGTGTGAACAATCGGCTGTTTGAGCGACATGATGCTCTCATCACCACGCTCCGGCCACCGAACCACGACGGAGCGTCACACCGGGTTTCCCTGCCCCCTGTCCGCAAAGGAACTCACGCGTCCATGCCCACCCCCGCCCCCGTCCTCGCGATCCTCCTCGGCAGGTCCTGCCGTCCCGCCGCCGGCCTCCTCCGCAAGGCCGGCCGTACTCCGCGTCCGCGCGCGAGCGTCCCGTCGGCGGGGGAGGCGTGATGAGCGAGCCGTCCTTTACCGACGCGGCCGGCACCACCCCGCGCCCCCACGCCGAACTGCCGGTCGCGTTCCGCGCCTTCCAGGAGCTCCACGCCCAGCCCTACTTCGACTTCGCCCTCACCGTCCTCGGCGACCAGACCCTCGCCCAGCACACCGTCGACGACGTCTTCCTCCCCCTCGTCGACCGCTGGGACCGCGTGCTGACCGACCCCAGCCCCCAACCCCCCACGCCTACGCCTGGGCCGCGCTGCGCTGTTGAGAAGCCGTTGTCTTTCCGAGAGTGACGGGTGCGTTTCCGCTGGTCAGGCATAGGGACGGTGTTTCGGCGGCAGGGACGGGGTGTCGTGTCGTCTCTTCGGTGGAGGTGCCGGGATGCCGTCGGTGATGGGGTTGCTGGAGGAGCGTGAACGCGCCGCTCGGCGGCGGGTGGAGGCCCTTCAGGCCGAGTTCCGGGAAGCGGAGGCCGTGTGGGAACGGTTCGTGATCGCCCGTGAGACGGTGGCCGAGGTCCTGGCGGAACCTTGCGTGGGCGGGGAGGTAGCGCCGGTCGTGGTGGCCGGCGAGCGGCCGGTTCGGTCCGCGGCGGCGGTGCCCGGTTCGGTGGTGCCGCACTGGCGGGAAGGGCTCGTCCCGGCGGTGCTGGCGCCGGACTACCGGCGGATCATGGACGTCCTGGCCGGTGGCAGCGGGCCGGGCGGGGAGACGACGGACTGTCGGCGACTCGCCGTAGCACTCGGCCTGGAGCCGGTCCCGGCGAAGGTGGAGGGGGTGCGGTCGAAGGCGAAACGCCTGGCCGCGCGGGGCTGGCCGGTCGAGACGAGCCCGGGATTGTTCAGCGTGCCCCTCGGGCGAGGCGGCGGCTCATGACCATGCTCATCGACCAGCGGATCACGGCCTCCGAACTGTCGGTGCGCGTCTCGTAGTCGCGGGCGAGGCGGCGTGAGCGCATCAGCCACGCGAACGTCCGCTCGACCAGCCACCTCTTGGGCAACACGGTGAACCCGGTGACGTCGTCGTTGCGTTTGACCACGCTCAGCGCGATCCGCAGGACGTCGCGGGCGAAGTCGACCAGGCGCCCGGTGTAGCCGCCGTCGGCCCACACGATCGTGATGCGCCAGTGCCGCTGACGCAGGCGGGTCAGCAGCGTCCCGCCGGCCTCGCGGTCGGTGACGCAGGCCGCGGTGACCAGCACCGTCAGCAGCAGTCCGAGGGTGTCCACCACGATGTGACGCTTACGGCCGTTCACCTTCTTCCCGCCGTCGAATCCCCGCGTGGCGGCCGGCACCGAGGCGGCGCCCTTCACCGACTGCGCGTCGATGATGCCCGCGGTCGGCTCCGAATCCCGGCCCGCCGTCTCGCGGACCCGATCCCGCAACCGGTCGTGGAACTCGCCGACCAGGCCTTTGTCCCGCCAGCGCCGGAAGAACGCGTAGACACGGTCCCACGCGGGGAAGTCCGCGGGCATCGCCCGCCAGGCGATACCGCCCGCGACCAGGTAGCGCATCGCATCGACCATCTGCCGGTGGCAATAGCCCTCCGGCTGCCCGCCCCGGCCCTCCAACCATCCCGGCACCGGCATCGCATCGCGCACCACCACCCACTCCGCATCACTCATGTCGGACGGATACTTCGGTCGTCTGTGCGGCCGGTCCCCGGCGTTCCCGAACCGGTGGGCGAGACAATCACACTCCCGGGCAGCCGAGTTGGAGCCGACCGGTGCAAGGGCGTACAACTGCGACAACAGGGCCTCCTGGCCTGCTCAAGGTCTCGACAACCCCGAGCTGCACCAGGGGCCCTGTCTTCATGCTCGGCACGCGGCAAGATCACCCGACCGAGCGGTTCCAGTCGAACCCATGTCCATCAAGATCGGTACGACAACGGCTTCTGAGGCCCAGCGGGCCCGCGACAGCGAGCACCGCCTGCTGATCGAGCGCCCGGTGTTCTCCGCCGTGGTACGCCGGGAGGCGGAGCCGCTGATCGCTGACATCGACGCCGACGCCCTGGCCGACCGCAGCGACGAGGAGGTGGGCGTCTCGGTGGCGGCCGCCGTCCTGGAGCTGTCGGGCGCGAAGTTCGACGTCATCGTCCTGCGCTACCTCAACAAGTACTCCGTGGCGCGCACCGCCCAGGCGATGGGTGTCGACGAGATCACGGTCCGCTCGCTCACCTCCCAGGCCAAGGCCAAGATCGAAGCCCGCCTCGCCCCGCGCCGCCTGCTGCGCCGTGGCCCCGCCAAGCACGACCAGGAGTGGTCCCGGTGACCCGTGACATCGACCGCCTGCTGGAGGGCGCGGGGCTGGACCCCGCCGCCCGGCCCCGCTACGACCTGGAGGCCGGCCGCCGCTACATCGCCGACCGCCTCGCCGCCCGCCGGGCGGCGCCGTCCCCCGCCGCGCGGCCCGGCGGGAGCGCGCCCGTCCCCGCCGCTACCGCCGCGTCGGCCTCCTCGGCCGCGGCCGGGCCGCGGGCCCCGGCGGGGATGCTGATCGACGACGCCGCCCGGGACCTGAAGGCCCTGTCGAAGGGCGTCATCCACGAGCCCGGCGCCAGCACGTCGGTGAACGGCCTGGTCACGCGCTGGGAGCCGCACGGCGGTCTGGTCTTCGGCTGCCTCTTCGACCTCACCGGCCGCCCCTACCACGCCCAGTGGTGGTGGCAGTTCGCCGCCGGCGCCGGGGAGTCCCTGGCCGCCTACTGCCTCTACCTCCACCACGTGCGCGCCGGCGAGCTGCGCGACGCCGAGCACTGGTTCCACAACCACTGCGCCCCGCCGTCCCGGAGGTGCCCGGTTACCCGCACCTGGCCGTGCTCCTCGCGCCGCCGATCCCCGACACCACCGCCCTGCCGAGTCCGGACCCCGCCCTGCGCGAGGCCCTCGCCGGCCTGCCCGGCGCGGTCGACGAGATGTGCGGGCCGTTCACCCTGCCCACCGGCGACATCGCCCACCAGCTCCAGGAACTCGCCACCCACTGACCCGCCGCCCCCGGCCGGGCCCCGCCGCCGCGCGGGCCCGGCCCCGCACCGAACCCGGGAGACCCCCTGATGCCCACCCGCGACCCCGCGATCCTCGCCCTGGCCACCTCCACCGCCGGCTACCTGCTGACCCTCACCGCCCTCGCGATCACCGCGACCCTCGCCCCCACCCCCGCCCGCCGCCGCGAGGCCCGCACGACCCTTGCCCTCCTCCTCAACCGCAAGCCCTGACTGCGCCGAAGCCCAGGGCGGTGCTGACCGCCGGACAGTGCGAAGGCGTCGGCCACCACCTGGTGGCCGACGCCTTCGGTTCGGTGAACCCGGCGCTACTCCGCTGCGCTGATGAGGGGCTGCTGGGCTGCCCATCGGGCCACGGCGCCGCGGTTGCGGGCGGTGAACGAACCGGTGTTGAGGTGTCCGTCGCGGGTGATCACCTGGTTCTCCGGAAGGCCGAAGGCGTGGAGCAGTTCGTCCGCCAGAGCGGCGGTCGCCTGTGCCAGGCCGACGCCGTGGTCGGCGACGTCGTCCAGGAACACGGTGGCTTCGGAGTAGGCGAAACCGCAAGGCTGCGTGCTTGTCGGCATCCGCTGGCTTGTCACGGGGTGCAGGAAGTCGACGGTCAGGGGCAGTGGACGAGAGGGGCGCGGGTTGGCATTCAGCCTCTGGCACGGGTGACTGGCCATGTCGTCCACCACTGTGGCTTTGACCTGGGCTGTCCCGCTGGCGGCGGCCCGGTCCCGGGCGTGGCCGGCGAGGAACGGCAGGGCGCACAGCAACTGGTAGACGATGTCGCCTGGTTCGACGTACTGCAGCCAGTTCGGTTCGTCGCCGTTCGGCACCGAGAGATGCCGATGGAGCGGGAGTACGATCGCCGCGCTGCCGTCCCGGTGGAACTCCGCCCGGGCGGCACCTCTGGTCTCCTGGACGATCAGGCGTCGGGCTCCGACGGCGACGTCGCCGAAGAGCCGATGGCCTTGTCCAAGGTAGAACTCCGTGGCGAGGAGCTGGTCCTTGTACTGGGCGAAGCGGGCGGAGTCGATCGTCATCTCCCCTGCGATCTCGGGGACCAGGGTCACGATGAGGTGGGGCTCGGTGCGGTCGGCGATGGCGCCGGCGAGGTCCTCTTCGACCTCGGTGACGCGCTGGTCTCGCTGCGCCGCCGCCGAGAACCGTGCGCGGTAGGAGGTGGCGACGGCGGTCTCAGTGAGCCACTCGGTTCCGCTACCGCCGCGGCGCGGGTAGCGCAGGACGTCCTTGGACTGCCTGGTCGGCGGCGCGGTCACGGCGTGCGGACCCAGGGGACTGCGAGGTATCGCGATGAGGAGGAAGCCGTTACCTGGGCTGTCCGGATTGGGCACGGCGATGGGCTCGTAGGGGACGGGCGGTGCGGTGTTGGCGGCGATCACCTGGCGGATGTGCCGGAAGTGGCGGTCGTCCAGGTCGACGTCCATGACCTTGTTGGGGACGCCCTTGGCCTCGGCCATGCCGAGGATCAGGAGCCCGCCGGTGTGGTTGGCGAATGCCGCCATGTCCTTGGCCAGCTCCTCTTTCCCCCTCTCGTCAGTGGCGTAGTGGGCCTGCTTGTAGTCCAGGTCCTCCCCCTCCGCGGCATCCGCGTTGCCCACCAGCTCAGCGATATCCTGGTACCTGAGGTCATTAAGTCGGCCGCCGAGCAGGTCTTCCAGCCTCCGAGAGCGCATCACCATGGCGGGGACCTTACCGTCTCTTTGGGACGGCGACGGAGGCCAGCCTGGCTCTGGTCAGCGGTACCCCCACCCCCACCCCCACCCCCACCCCTGTGGCGGATAGCTTCACCGCTGGCCTGTGGACCGGGACGGCCACGTGACCACAACCCAGACCGCCCTGCCCGCTGACCCGCCGTGCTTCCGGGTCAGCGCTGGTTGACCCGGCGCTGGTCGTACAGAGCCCACGCCTTGTTCGTGATCATGAAGACGGCGGACGCGGCGGTGCCGATCTCTACGGCGTTGGTGGTGGGGCGGGCCCAGAGCCGTCCGTCGGGGTCCTCGACGACGGTGGCCGACCGTAGCTGCAGGAGCCGGGTGTACGGGTGCCCGTGGACATGACCGCTGGCAGTGCGCCACAGGAACATGGCATACGCCTGCTCCACCTTGCCCGGCACCGCCTGCGCCGCCGCCAGCTCGATAACCCTCGTCGCGTTGACCTTGAGGTTCCGGGCCTTGGCCGGATCCACCCCCAGCGCCACCGCGGCCGCAGCAACTTCATCGAGCCGCCTGTCCAACCGGGCTCGTGCGTCCGCGACCACCGCCTGCGCCTCTGGGGTAGAGGTCGGGACCGCCCCGTACGCCTTCCGCTGCTCGTCGTAGTTCGTTGTTGCCGCCTCCAAGGCCCGCAGCTGCCGCTCCTTCCGGCTAGCCGGCGCGAGCACCCACACCGCCTGCGAGGCGCCCAGCAGACCGGCCCGCAACGCCGTGAAATACGCCGACGGGTACAGCGTTTGGGTCGCAGCCATCGCCGACAACGCGAAGTCCAGATGCTCCACCGCCGTGAGCAGCCCGTGCCACGCCACACTCGACACCGGATGCCCCAAGAACAACCGGTCGTCCCCGGCCAAGCTGCTCCCCGGTTCGATCCGGGGTGGACCGCCGTCGTCGCCGCTCGTGCGCTCTAGCCAGACCTCGAGGGCCTGCTTCATCCGGCCGAGCCGTGCTTCCCACTCCGTGTGCTCCGACATGGATGGAGGCTAGCGGCCCTGTCTCCTGACCATAAGACCTCTGCACACACCCCGGGCAGGTGCTTGGCCTGCCCCGTTCGGAGGTGGGGGGCACCGCTCGGGGCGCGGGTCGCTCCGGTGCGCAGCACGCGATGGCGGTGAACGAGACCGTGCTCGCGTTCGTTTTCGGGGGCAGCGGGCCGGGGGCTGCGGGCGGGGTGGGGACGGTGCGGTCCTGGTCGACGGAGACCGAGTTCCTGCTGCCCGGCGGCAGGCGCAGGGTGCGGCCGGACGGTGTGTGGCGGGCGCCGGAGGTCGGGGTGCCGACCACCAGGCCGTCCGCGACCTCACCCGCCACGTCGACCCCGCCACGGTGCGCCAGGTCATGAGCTGGCTGGAGCGCACCCGCACCGCGGCCGTTGCGCTGCGCGGCACCGAGCAGGACCGGCCCGTCTGGCTGGTCGTACGGCGCAGTTGGTCCTGACTGCCAGGACTGACAGGCCGACGGATTTGATGCTCTGCGGATAATCCGTCCGAGTTTGTCGGATGCGGCCGCTACCCTCCTCGATACGGCTCGCCCCGATCCCCTGGGCGGTGCAGACTCCCGCTGGAGTCCGGCGGTTCTCTAGGGAAGGACCTGCGTATGGATCTGGTCAACGTCCGCGTCACCGACTACCGGTCGGTGGAGGACTCCGAACGCTTCGACGTGGAGCAAGACGTCACGTGCCTCGTCGGGAAGAACGAGTCCGGGAAGACGACCCTGCTGCAGGCGATGTTCCGCCTGAACCCCGTGGACAGTGTCGGTTTCGACGAGGTCATCGACTTCCCCGCCCGCAAGCACCGGGACCGCAAGCGGCTGCCCGAGGGGCAGATGGTCCCCGTGGTCCGCGCGACGTTCCGTTTCAGCGAGGACGAGATGAACACCGTCCGCGCCGAACTCGGTTCCGGCGGCCTGACCAGCCCGGAGTTCACCGTCACCATCGGCTACCGCAAGGCCGGCAAGACCTTCGACCTCTCCTACGACGAGGCGGCCGTGGTCGAGCACCTGCGCTCCGGGCTTGACCTCCCGTCGGTCGCCGAGCAAGCCCTGCACGGAACCACGACCATAGCCGGCCTTCTCACGGCGCTGGACGAACTCGACGAACCGACATCCGGCACCACCGCCCTCGCCGAGCGCATCCGAGGCTGGCGCGACCAACGCCTGGCCCTCCACCTCATCGACACCTACGCCAACGCGTGGATGCCGAAGTTCGTCTACTTCGCCGAGTACGACTCGATGCCAGGCAAGGTCTCCATCCCCGACCTCATCCGCCGCCGCGACGCCGACCAGCTCACCCGCGGCGAGCATGCCCTCCTCAGCCTCCTCGACATGGCCGGGGTCCGACCGGAGGAGTTCAACGACCGCACGCAGCACGAGCGCCTGGTCCGCGAGCTGGAGAACGCCGGCAACGCCATCTCCGACGAGGTCTTCGACTACTGGTCCCAGAACAAAGAACTGGACGTCCGCCTCGAAGTCCTCCAACCCGAGCACGGCGCGCCCGTGCCCCTCAACGAGGGGCCGATCCTCCAGGTACGCGTCTACAACAGCCGCCACCGTGCCTCCGTCTCCTTCGACGAGCGCTCCCGCGGCTTCGTCTGGTTCTTCTCCTTCCTCGCCTACTTCAACGACCTCGAGGAAGCCGCCACCAGCGACCTCATCCTGCTCCTCGACGAACCCGGCCTCTCCCTCCACGGCCGCGCCCAGGAAGACCTGCTGCGCCTGATCGACGAGCGCCTCGCCCCCAAGCACCAGGTCATCTACACCACCCACTCGCCCTTCCTGGTCGACCCCGCCCACCTCAACCGTGTCCGCACCGTCGTCGACCTCGAACGCGGCGCCAGGGTCTCCTCCGACATCTTCAAAGCCGACGAGGACACCGTCTTCCCGTTGCTCACCGCCATGGGCATCGAAATGACTCAGACCCTGTTTATCGGGGAGAACACCCTGCTGCTCGAAGGGCCGAGCGACCTCATCTACCTCGATGTCCTCACGGACGTTGTGGAGGCCCTCGGCGGCAGGGGCCTGGACCCGCGATGGGTCAAGACGCCCATCGGAGGCTCCGGCAAGCTGTCCACCTTTGTCGCTCTCCTCGGGGCCAACAAGCTCAACGTCGCCGTCCTCGTCGACTCCAGCAC
This sequence comes from Kitasatospora sp. NPDC057692, assembly GCF_042799475.1. Taxonomy (NCBI): domain Bacteria; kingdom Bacillati; phylum Actinomycetota; class Actinomycetes; order Kitasatosporales; family Streptomycetaceae; genus Kitasatospora; species Kitasatospora sp. NPDC057692. Next base: position 67,095 of record NZ_JBHVIV010000040.1, read on the forward strand.
CAAGGACGTCGGCGCGGTCCAACGCCTGCGCGACAACAACCAGCTCGCCCGCAACGGCCTCGTCCAGATCAGCGAGTTCACCACCGCGGGCGACGCCGACGTCGAGGACCTCTTCGAGCCCGACTTCTACCTCGGCCTGGTCAACCGCGCCTACGCCGACGAGCTGAACGCGCCCATCACGGCAGCGGAACTGAACAGCCGCGACCCGCGGATCGTCCGGCAGATCGAAAAGCTCTTCAAGGAACGCGGCATCGCCGGCGGCAACTTCAATCACTACAGGCCCGCAGCCACCCTGCTCCGCGAACAAGCCCATCTCACCAGTGATATCGGGGAGGCCACCGTCACCAGGGCCACCGCCCTCTTCGGCCGGCTCAACTCCCTGCTCTGACCGCCGAGCCCTTCGCCCGGCGGCGAGGACGCGCTGGTGGTATTCGGCGAGGGAGCAGTGGTCGGGTAGCGGGGCGGGGGTGCCGGTGAGGGTGTACCACTCGTCGGCGCCGGTGTACTGGACGGCGACCCAGGCCTGCCCGTTCGGGAAGGCGGTGGTAACGACGGTCAGCTCGCCGGTGACGCAGCCGGCTTCCTCGGTCATCACCCCGCCGGGTCCGGCGGTGACGCTCTGACCGCAAAGGTTCACCGGGTTCCTGGCGGGGACTACTTCTTGCGCCGGCTCTCGATCGGACGCAAGGGCGATAAGCTCGGTAAATGACGACCACTCAGGGCCCCGTTGCACGCCGGCTGCCCATGTCCGAGGACGTCGAGCTCGTCGAGGACTACGTCATCGACCGCACCACGGTGGCCTGCAACGCAGGCGTGTCCGGCACTGAGGCCCACCGCATCGCGGCCGCCCTGCAGACCGCGGTCGGCTACCTCGCCATGTCCCTGGTGCACAGCCTCCTGGACCACGAGGACGCCCGCGGCCCCGAGGCCGACCTCCTGGCCGGGCGCATCGTCGCCGACTGGAACGAGCTCGTCGACATCGCCGACCACTGGCGTGGCCAGCCCGGCTTCCCCGACGACCGGGCCCAGCGCATCCCCGACGGCTCGCTCCGGGACGACCCGGAGTTCATGGCCCTCGTGCGTGAGCACACGCCCTCCGTCGACACCGACCTCGACGGTCTCGTCACTCCGGAGACCGAATGAAGCCGGCCGAAGTCCTCGCGGCGAGAATCGTCGAGGCGGTCTTCCTCGCGGACGGTGAGGCAGTGGTGGTGGAGCCGTGGGACGAGAAGGGCCGTCAGGGTGCCCACGACTTCTGGGTGCTGCGCGGAGAGGTGCGCGAGGCGCTGGAGGTCACCACCCTGGCTGACGAGGCCGCGAAGAGGGACTCTGGGCACTGGGACAAGCGGGGGCCGAAAAACGGTGCCACGATCCCCGGCCTCGCCTCGTGCTGGGCTCTCATGATCGACTCAACCGAGAAGGCCGACCCGCTCAGGAAGCGCCTGGCTGAGTGGCTGCTGGCGCTGGAGGCCGACGGCATCACGCGGACCGGCCGCTGGGACGGTGTCCGGTTCGACGACGAGCCCCATCCGGTCGTACACGCGCTGGCGGTCGCGGGCGTGCTGGTGGCCGAGGTGATTCCCGGCGGGCCGGCAGGGTGGGTGCAGATGGGCTATTCCTCCGACGCGCTGGGACGGCCGGCCGGAGACCCCGATCACGTCGCCCGGACGCTGAGGGCGGCGCTCGATCTTCCTCGGGAGCAGGCCCACGCCGACAAGCTGGCCCGCTCGGGCGCACCAGGCCGGCATCTGTTCTTCCACCTGGACACCGGCAGCCGGTACGACGTTGCGCGGGCCATGACCGAGGGCACCCCTTCGCTTCCTCTGCAGGCGGACGAGCGGATCACCTCGGTGTGGCTGTCGGTGATCATCGAGAGCGGGGCGGACGTGCTGCGGTGGTCTGCCGGCCATGGATGGCGCCGGACCACTGTTGCCCTCGGGCGAGAGCCGCAGCCCGACTGAAGCACTCCAGCCCTCGGGCACCCCGATTGTCGTCCTGGAGGTGCTCGCGCCCGGACCGCTGCTCCAGCGTGTTCACGCGCGCCCTGGGCGGGTTCAGCGAGGGCCCGCCGTTCTGGTCGCGCGCCACCGCGTCACAGCGTTCTTCCCGGGCTTGTACCTCGTGACGGACGCCAGGGACACATCGTCTGGCTCGGCCAGGCGGTCGGCGCCCTGGGCGCCACCGGGCAGATCTCCCAGCACCGAGTGGAGCCGTGGAAGCGGCAGGTCTTTGACCGGGTCTTCGTCGCGACGCTCGACCGGATCACCGGACAGGCCGGCTCCGCCGCCGTCCGCCGCCGCCGCTTCCGTCCGTCCGGCGCGCGCCGGGCCGCTTCGCGCGGGGGCGCTGCGCCGCCCCGACCGTCGGCCTGCCGCCGTCCGCTGTCGTACGGTCCGCCAGCTGTCCGAGGCCCCGGCGGCCGCGACCCGGTAGTCGCCGCCCGGCGGGTCTTGGTGGGGGTGCGGGCGTTGGTGACGAAGGCGGTGTGGATCGGGCCGGTGTCGAGCAGGTGCTCGCGCCCGTGCAGTACGGCGAACTGTTCGGTGTCCGGGCGTCGTCCGACGTCCTGCCCGGCCGCTGTCCCGGTCCCCGGGGTCTGCTCGTCGCCTTCCTCGTCGACCAGGCCGTCGGCCCCGGTGCCGCCGTCCCGGTCCGGCCGTTGCCGTTGTGCCTTCGCCGGCCCGTCCCGGTCTGGTCGCCGTTTCCCGCTCCCGTCGCTCGGCCGCTGGCCGCTCCGTCCGGCCGCGGCTGCGGTCCGGCTGTCGTACGGGACCGTCGACATCGGCTGCTGTCCGCTGGGCTGGCCGGTGATGCCCACCTGCTGCGCTCCACCTGGCTGCCGTCGCGGCCGACTGGCGGAGGCCGGAGGCGCTGCCGCTCGCCGTGCTCGCCCGGCCCGTACGTCTCCGCCTGTTGCCCGCCGTCGTCCCGGACCCGGCCGGCCGGCCAGTGCCAGCCTGCGCCCGGGTTGTGTCGTCAGGAGCACGAGCTCGCCGTGGTCGAGCGCTGTGCAGGGATGGTGGCCGCCTGTCGGTGAGCACCGGTCGCTCTGCGGCTGGCCGGAGCTAGGGCGGGTTCGGGCCGTGGCTGCTCCGCTGTCCCGGCCGCTGGACGGTCCGCCGTTCGTTTCGGCCGCGGTCCGGCTGCTGCTGTACGGTCCCGCCGTCGCCGTTCATGCCTGGCCGTCCTCCTGCCCGCACTGGACCGCGTCCGGTCGTCGTTGCTGTGCAGCTGGTGCCGCTGCTCGGCGCCAACCTGTCGCCCGCTGTCGTACGGTCCCGGCGTAGCCGTCGGCTGCGGCTGCCGGGGTGCCGTCCCGCTTGCCCACCCATGCCGCCACCCGGTAGTCGCGGGCCGTCGCCTGCCCGTCCTGGCCGTCGCGCGTCTCGTCGGCTGTGATTTTGGCGTCGCCGCCGTCCGCCGCGCTGGCCCGGTGGTGCTCATCCGCTGTGCTCCACCCGGCCGCCGTCCCGTCCGGTCGCCGTCTCGGCCGGCGGACGGGAGGCCGAAGGCGCCGCCGCTCACTCCCTCCCGTCCGCTGTCGTACGGTTTCGGCTGCTTGGCTGGCCCGGTTCTGCTGGGCCGCCGTCCCTGGGCTGCGCCGCAGCTGGTAGTCGCCGGCCGGCCGGGACGAGGGCGGGGCCGGACCGTTGCTGCTCCGCCGTCCGGCCGCCGTCTCCGTCCCGGCTGCGCGCTGCCGTCGTGCCTCCGTCCTCCTTGGCCGTCGCGGTCTTCGCCCGGCCGTCCTCATGCCTGCACTGGGCCGCGTGCGGTCGCCGTTGCCGTGCAGCTGTTCCGTTTGCGCGTCCTGGCCGTTCCCCGGCCGTCTCCTGGCCGTCCCGCCGTCCGCGGTCGTGCGGTCCGCTGCCTGGGTGGCCGCTGCTGGCCCTGCCACCAGGACCGCGAGGAACGCCTGGAACGGGAGGCCGAGGAACATCTGGAGGCCGCCCGGGCCGCGAACGCCGCGCTGCGCCCGTGCTGGTCGTGCCGGGGCTCGATCGGCGGGAAGGAGGGCTCGAAGCTGGAGCTGCGGGAGAAGGCCGGGCCGGGCCGGTTGGAGTGCCCTGAGTGTGTACAGGCCCGCGCCGCGAAGGGCTTGGGCCCGCTGATGCTGCCGGTCCCGACCAGGCGCGAGCTGATTGGCCGCGCTGGTGTCCGCTCCGGACGATCCGTGGTGGGAGGACCACGTGCTGCACGCCAAGCTCTACCCGGCGAGGGGCCGCAGGGTGTGACCTGTTGGCTGGTGTGGGCGTGAAGTGGCCTCTTATACGTGGTTGTCTAGACCTTTGGTTGTGCTTGTTGGGGGTGTGGTCGGGGTTGGCGCAGGTCGGGGTTTGGTGACTTTGTGTGGTGGTGGGCGGGGTTGGGGGTCGGATCGGTCCCCGCTCGGGGGTCAGCCCGGTGTTGTGGGTTGTTTTCGGGGGTGAATTTCGCCGGATATTCCTCCTGGTTGTTTTAGTGGATTGGCCGCCGGGTGGTGGTGTGAATTCGGGTTGGAATTGCTGGGTGGGGTGGTGGCGGGGGGTTGGTGTTCGGTTTCGTCCAGGCCGGGCTCGCCGTCCCTGGTGGCCGTGCCCGTTTCGCTGCGCCCTGTCCGGCTCGCTGCCCCGTGCCCGGCCTGGCTGCGCCGCCGTCCCGGGTCCGCCGTCCGGGCCGCGCCCCGTCCGGGTGCCTGCCGCCGCCGGTCCCGGTCCCGTCGCGCTGCCTTGCCCGCGTCGCTGTGCCGTCGTCCTGGGTCTGCTGCGCCCCCTGCTCGGCCGCCGCCGTCCAGGCCGTGCTCGTCCTTCCCGCCGTTCCTGGTGGCCGTTCTCGTGCCCGCCTCGCTGCGCCCCGCTTGCCTGTTTGCCGGGGCCGCTGTTTGGCGTCAGGCGGGCACCTTTCGTCGTTCTGGTCGTTGGCCGTGGCATGGATGAGGGCGAGTGGGATGAGTACCTGGACCCTGACGACGACCGGCCGCTCCCGCGCTGCAGCGAGTGCGGGCGGAACTGGGGGCACGCCGCAGGGTGTGACATCGCCCGGCAGGAGGCCAGCGACTGGCCACTATGAGCTTCTGAGGCTGACCCGGTCATCCTGGGCCTGCCGCTGTGCCCTTCGCTGGGTGGTTGGCTGTCAGGCCGCCCCGGGGGTGGCTCTGGTGGTGTAGGCCAGGCTCGGCCGTCCCGGTGCGGTTCTGGTGGCCGTCTGAGGCGTCGTCCGGTGCTGTCGCGTTGCCTGTCGCGATGGGGTGGTGTCGCGTGTTGTGACGTGGGCGGATGTCCCTGTTCCCCTGTGTGTGGTGGGGGTGCGGCAGGGTGCTGGGTGGGGCCGCAGGTGCTGCTCGGGCGGAGTGCTGCCGGGTGCCGCCGACCGCCAGGTGTCGGCTGTCCGGGCTGCTGTTTTGGGCCCGCGCGGTACGGCCGGCTGGTGCTGGGCCGGTCCGGGCTGCTGTTCCTTGCCGGGGGTATGTGTCGGTGGGGGCTTCTAGGGTGCGGTGTGGGTGGGGCGGGTACCGGGGTGTCCAGCACTGGAGACGGAACGGCAGACCTCCCGGTCTGCGCGGGGGTGGTTACGGCCTAACCGGCGGCCGGGGAGAAAGGGCCCAGGGACGGCCTGTCAGCACCGGCCCCACCCATCAAGCGAGTCCCGACGGCCGGGGCGGCGGCTGCCGGGAAGGCCGGCCTTGTCGGGCGGGCTGGTCCTGGTGGTGGTGTTCGGCGGCTGGGTGGCCGGTGGTGGGTGACCCGTCTCATCGAACTTTGACGGCGTCTCAGCGAAGCTAGACGGATGCCCTTCCGTCTCGGCGAAGGTTGATCACTGGCCCGAGGTACGGCTCAGTACCGCGCGGAATCGCTCCCGGCCAGCTGTCACGCTCGCGTCCCACAGACCGGCAGCGTCGCCAGACACCGAGAGGGACTGGAGCCGTTGCTCGTCGGAACGAAAGGCGTTGCCCCCGACGTTTTGATCCAACATGCCCATTGCGGTGAGCGCCGCATGGCCGCACGACAGCGCGTGATCCACGTCCCCGGTGCCGTTGGCCAGCAGGCCGTACCGCAGGACGAGGCCGGCGAAGAACGTGTACGTGTCGACGATGCCGGTGATCCCGTCCTCGACCGGCTGCAGCTCGGGGAACCGATCCAGCTGTCCTGCACGATCGGCGGCGTCGGACAGTGAGCGGTCGGTGAACCAGAGCTCACCTGTGGACTGCACGAAGAAGTCCACGTCGGCTCCGCGTTCCGGCTCGCCGGCCCGCAGGCCGATGAACAGGGGAGCCATCCGTTCGGTGCAGGCGGCGACGAACAGGCGCGCCACCTCATCTCCTCCGGTGTGAAGCGCCTCTACGACGGTCTCTTCCACCAGCGTCTTCAACGCTGTCCCCCTTTCTTGCGCAGCCGCGGTCAAGCTTCGCTGAGACTAACGGCAGGGCGTCAAGGTTCGCTGAGAACTGCTCACGCTTCGATGAGACGGGACAGTGGGGGTGCGGTGCGGGGGTGCGATGCGGTGTTGTGGTGGGGTGCAACGCGGGGCCGTGTTGCGGGTCTGACCTGGTGTTATGTGGCCGGTGGCGGGGGCGGGTGGGCGTGTTGCACCTCGTGTTGCACCGGGTGGCGCCGGTTGGCCGGCCTCGATGGCCCGCCCGCGTCGCCCGGCGCCGCGCCCCGGCCCAAGGGGGCCTAGCTGCCGTCCTGGTCGGCCGTCAGGCCGTCCGGCTGGGCGCGTCTCGGCTGCGCGGCCGCCGTGCTCGTGCCCGTCCTGGCTGCCGGAGGGGTGGGCGCTTCAACCGCTTCAACCAGACTGGTTGAAGCGGTTGAAGCGCCCACCTGTCTCGGGCGGGCCAGGGTGCCCCGTTGTGCCCGCGGCCGTCCTGGCCGCCGTCCTGGTCCGGTGTTCGGTTTGGTGTTGCCGTCCCGGGAATTGCCAGGGTGACGCCGGGCGGGATTTTCAGGGCGGCCTGAAAGGGCGGTCGCCGTGTCGGAGGCGGGGGCCGTAGGCCCCTTTCCCAGGTACCTGAATGCGATTCATTGACGCTGCGCCCTGAGAGGGTTCGAATTGCCGCCAAAAAGGGAGCGCGAAGGAATTCGAATTCCCGCCTTGAGTGCGGCCGGATAGAGCCTTGATGGGCGGTCGCTGCGAGGTTGCCTGTTCTCCTCTGACACCCGTCAGGGAACCGGTAGGATAGAGCTGCTGGGAAGCCGTGGAAAACACCCGCGGATTCGCTTCGGATTTCGGCCGGGAGTCTGTGATTGAGGGCCGGTCAGCCACCATCGTGCGGGGCGTCGGTGAGGGCTCGTCACCGGGGCGGGGAGGCCCGAGCTGGACCGGAGGCCCACCGGTGCCTCCTGGGGGCCGCAGGCCCCGCTCCGGGTGCGGCGGATGGGCCGACAGCCCAGCAACCGCAAGGCTGGAACGGCCATCGGCCGGGATCGGGGGAGGGCCCCCGGGGGTGGGGTTGTGACTGATACCCGAAGTCCGCGTCACATCGTCAACGCCGAGGGCCGCAGGCCCCGGCCGGCACCCCCGCCTGTCCGGAGGGATGGGCCGCTACCTGAATTCCGCGTCACATCGTCAACGGCCACCCCCGGGCGCAGCCCGGGAAACCCTGTCAGCCAATCGGCCCGTAGGGCCGTGAAAACACCAACCCAACAAGGCGGGAAACCCGACCGATTGACGGGCCGCAGGCCCGGCACAATGCCACCCGACAGGGCGGAGCGCAGCGACGCCGAACGCCCGCCACCAATCACCTGCACGCGCCCGCGAATTCGCCACCGGCGAATTCCCCCAACCACCCACCCGCCCGCCGAGGCGTAGCCGAGGCCACGCCACGCATGGTGACGGCGTAGCCGGCACCCCCGGCTGACGCCGCGTCAGCGGCGCCCCGGCCGCCAGGCCGGGGGCAAGGCCCTTTAGGGCC